>NZ_PIYS01000030.1:0-3591 GCF_002835605.1 Pseudomonas fluvialis
TCGAGAAGAACGTCGGCCTGCTGGCCCTGTTCATGGTCCTGGCCGTCTCCATCGGCGGCCTGGTGCAAATCGTCCCGCTGTTCTTCCAGAACGAAGTGAACGAGCCGGTAGAAGGCATGAAGCCCTACACCGCCCTGCAACTGGAAGGTCGTGACATCTACATCAAGGAAGGCTGCGTGGGCTGCCATTCGCAGATGATCCGTCCGTTCCGCGCGGAAACCGAACGCTACGGCCACTACTCGGTCGCCGGTGAGAGCGTCTGGGACCACCCCTTCCTGTGGGGTTCCAAGCGGACCGGTCCGGACCTGGCCCGCGTCGGCGGCCGCTACTCCGACGACTGGCACCGTGCGCACCTGTACAACCCGCGCAACGTCGTGCCCGAGTCGAAGATGCCCGCCTATCCCTGGCTGGTCGAAAACACCCTGGATGGCAAGGACACTGCCGCCAAGATGAAAGCGCTGCGCACCCTGGGTGTGCCCTACAGCGCCGACGACATCGCAGGCGCACGTGAAGCCGTACAAGGCAAGACTGAAATGGACGCCCTGGTTGCCTACTTGCAGGTTCTGGGCACCTCTATCAAGAACAAACGGTAACGCATGATGGACATCGGGACGCTTCGTGGCCTCGGCACCCTGCTGGTGTTCGTAGCCTTTATCGGCGTGGTCCTCTGGGCCTATAGCGGCAAACGCAAGCCCAGCTTCGACGCGGCAGCCCAGCTGCCCTTCGCTGACGACGCCCAGACCCCATCGGCTTCTCAACAGGTATCCAGGAGCAATCACCAATGACCACGTTCTGGAGTTGGTACATCACCATCCTCACCATCGCCACCCTGGTGGCGCTGCTTTGGCTGGTATTCGCCACCCGCAAGGGTGAACCCAAGGGCGGCACCGACAAGACCATGGGCCACTCTTTCGATGGCATCGAGGAGTATGACAACCCACTACCCAAGTGGTGGTTCATGCTGTTCATCGGCACCATCGCCTTCACTGCTGTCTACCTGGTGCTCTACCCGGGCCTGGGCAACTGGAAAGGCATTTTCCCTGGCTACGAAAACGGCTGGACCCAGGTCGGTCAGTGGCAACGTGAAATGGACAAAGCTGACGCGCAATATGGGCCGATCTTCGCCAAATATGCCGCCATGCCCATTACCGAAGTAGCCAAGGACGAAGCAGCCATGAAAATGGGCGGTCGCCTGTTCTCGACCTACTGCGCCATCTGTCACGGTTCGGATGCCAAGGGCTCCATGGGCTTCCCCAACCTGACCGACAAGCACTGGCGCTGGGGCGGTGAGCCGGATGCCATCCAGGCCTCGATCCTCAACGGCCGCCTGGGCGTAATGCCCGGCTGGGGCGCGGTAATCGGCGAAGAAGGCGTGAAGAACGTAGCCGCTTACGTGCGTCAGGATCTGGCCAAGCTGAAACTGGCGGACGACGTACAGGCCGACCTGGGCAAAGGCAAAGAAATCTATGCCACCAACTGCTCGGTTTGCCACGGAGCCGAAGGCAAGGGCATGCCCATGCTGGGCGCCCCCGACCTGACCAGCCCGGCTGGCTGGATCTACGGCACCAGCATGGCTCAACTGCAACAGACCATCCGCTATGGCCGCAACGGCCAGATGCCCGCTCAGGAACCCTACCTGGGTGCGGACAAGGTGCACATCCTGGCCGCCTACGTATACAGCCTGTCGCAACAGGCCGAAGCAGGCGCTCAGTAAGTGTTACCCCGGTGGCAGGCTACGGCCTGCCACCCACCCCTTCCCTGATCCAAGCCCCTCCCCGCGCGACAAAATGCCGCAGGCCTGGCAAAACTTGCTCAAAAACAAGGCAAGTGTTCTAAGCTGATGTCAGTTGCCACCTCGACAACAGCAAGGCAACCCCTTTCTTCGCGCGTCATGCAACAGGCTGAAAAGCTTCGGCTAAGCTGCAGAAAACACCTATGAAAAAAACGACCGATCCGCTGGATCAGCCGTTCTGACTGGGTGTTTGCGTTGCATTGGCAACCTGCTTTCTCCATACTGCCGCCGCTTTTTTGCCCCTAAAAACCTCCATTAACCGTGGAACCCCTAGCATGAGTACAGCAATCAGTCAGACTGCTTATAACTATAAGGTGGTTCGCCAGTTCGCCATTATGACGGTGATCTGGGGAGTCATCGGGATGGGTCTCGGTGTTCTGATTGCCGCACAATTGGTGTGGCCAGAGCTGAACCTGAACTTGCCTTGGACCAGTTTCGGGCGTCTGCGCCCATTGCACACCAACGCGGTGATCTTCGCCTTCGGCGGCTGCGCACTGTTCGCCACGTCCTACTACGTGGTGCAGCGCACTTCGCAAACCCGCCTGATCTCTGACGGCCTGGCTGCCTTCACCTTCTGGGGCTGGCAAGCCGTGATCGTGCTGGCTGTGATCAGCCTGCCCATGGGCTGGACCAGTTCCAAGGAATACGCCGAACTGGAGTGGCCGATCGACATCCTCATCGCCGTCGTCTGGGTGAGTTATGCCATCGTGTTCTTCGGCACCATCGTCAAGCGCCAGACCAAGCACATCTACGTAGGCAACTGGTTCTACGGCGGTTTCATCCTCACCGTAGCGCTGTTGCATATCGTCAACAACCTGGAAATCCCGGTGACCTGGTTCAAGTCCTACTCGATCTACTCGGGTGCGACGGATGCCATGGTGCAATGGTGGTACGGCCACAACGCCGTAGGCTTCTTCCTGACCGCCGGCTTCCTCGGCATGATGTACTACTTCGTGCCCAAGCAGGCCGGTCGCCCGATCTACTCCTATCGTCTGTCGATCGTGCACTTCTGGGCACTGATCAGCGTCTACATCTGGGCAGGTCCGCACCACTTGCACTACACCGCCCTGCCCGACTGGGCACAGTCGCTGGGCATGGTGATGTCGCTGATCCTCCTCGCCCCGAGCTGGGGTGGCATGATCAACGGCATGATGACCCTCTCGGGTGCCTGGCATAAGCTGCGTACCGATCCCATCCTGCGCTTCCTGGTGGTTTCCTTGGCCTTTTATGGCATGTCCACCTTCGAAGGCCCAATGATGGCGATCAAGACCGTGAATGCTTTGTCGCACTACACCGACTGGACCATCGGCCACGTACACGCTGGCGCACTGGGCTGGGTAGCCATGATCTCCATCGGCGCCATGTATCACCTGATCCCCAAGGTGTTCGGCCGCGAGCAGATGCACAGCATCGGCCTGATCAACACCCACTTCTGGCTGGCAACCATCGGCACCGTGCTGTACATCGCTTCGATGTGGGTCAACGGTATCGCCCAAGGCCTGATGTGGCGTGCAATCAACGATGACGGCACCCTCACCTACTCCTTCGTCGAAGCACTGGAAGCCAGTCATCCGGGCTACATCGTACGTGCCATTGGCGGTGCCTTCTTCGTCATCGGCATGCTGTTGATGGCCTATAACACCTGGCGCACCGTGCGCGCGGCCAAGCCGGCCGAATATGACACCGGCGCGCAAATTCCTGCTGGAGTTGCCCACTGATGAAACAGCATGAAGTAGTCGAGAAGAACGTCGGCCTGCTGGCCCTGTTCATGGTCCTGGCCGTCTCCATCGGCGGCCTGG
>NZ_PIYS01000031.1:0-13469 GCF_002835605.1 Pseudomonas fluvialis
GGAGGACACTGTGATGCTAGCTTTTGTTTTCACCTAAATCCTGTTTGCTGCATAAAAAATTTCAAGAGCTAAACAGGAGTAAATAAAAATGAGTTTAATTATTAAAGCGAGAAACATACGCTTGGATTATGCTGGGCGTGATGTTTTGGATATTGATGAATTGGAAATTCACTCTTATGACCGTATTGGTCTTGTGGGTGATAACGGAGCAGGAAAGAGTAGTGTACTCAAAGTACTTAATGGCGAAATTGTTTTAGCCGAAGCGACATTACAGCGTTTTGGTGATTTTGCACATATCAGCCAACTGGGCGGAATCGAAATAGAAACGGTCGAAGACCGGGCAATGTTATCTCGCCTTGGTGTTTCCAATGTACAAAACGACACAATGAGTGGCGGAGAGGAAACTCGTGCAAAAATTGCTGCCGCATTTTCCCAACAAGTACATGGCATTCTAGCGGATGAACCAACCAGCCACCTTGATCTCAATGGAATAGATCTACTTATTGGTCAACTTAAAGCATTTGATGGAGCATTACTTGTTATCAGTCATGACCGATATTTTCTTGATATGGTTGTAGACAAGATATGGGAGTTAAAAGACGGTAAAATTACGGAATATTGGGGTGGTTACTCGGATTACTTGCGTCAAAAAGAAGAAGAGCGACAACACCAAGCCGTAGAATATGAGCTGATGATGAAGGAACGGGAGCGATTAGAATCTGCTGTGCAAGAAAAACGCCAGCAAGCTAATCGATTAGACAATAAGAAAAAAGGAGAAAAATCCAAAAACTCTACCGAAAGTGCTGGACGACTTGGGCATGCAAAAATGACTGGCACCAAGCAAAGAAAACTGTATCAGGCAGCTAAGAGTATGGAAAAGCGTTTGGCTGCATTAGAAGATATTCAAGCACCAGAGCATTTGCGTTCTATTCGTTTTCGTCAAAGTTCAGCCCTAGAACTGCACAATAAGTTCCCGATTACGGCAGATGGTCTGAGCTTAAAATTTGGTAGCCGTACTATCTTTGATGACGCTAACTTTATAATACCGCTTGGCGCTAAAGTCGCTATAACTGGATCGAATGGAACAGGGAAAACGTCCTTGTTAAAAATGATATCAGAACGTGCTGATGGATTAACCATATCTCCAAAAGCTGAAATTGGCTACTTTACACAAACAGGATATAAATTTAACACGCATAAATCTGTGCTCTCCTTTATGCAGGAAGAGTGCGAGTACACAGTTGCGGAAATTCGTGCAGTATTGGCTTCAATGGGGATCGGAGCGAATGATATTCAAAAAAACTTATCCGACTTATCGGGAGGTGAAATCATCAAACTGCTTTTATCCAAAATGCTTTTAGGAAAATATAATATTTTGCTTATGGATGAACCAGGAAACTATCTTGACCTAAAAAGTATTGCCGCATTAGAAACAATGATGAAGTCCTATGCAGGAACTATTATCTTCGTATCTCATGACAAGCAATTGGTCGATAATATTGCTGACATTATCTACGAGATCAAAGACCACAAAATCATCAAGACTTTTGAGAGAGATTGTTAATGATAGCCAATCTAATCCGAACATTAATTATTGAACTCTTTAAAGGAAATTAAAAATGACAATTCAAGATATTCAATCACTTGCTGAAGCACACGGCTTGTTGCTTACGGACAAAATGAATTTCAATGAAATGGGCATTGATTTTAAGGTCGTTTTTGCTCTTGATACAAAGGGGCAACAATGGTTGCTGCGTATTCCTCGTCGTGATGGCATGAGGGAACAAATCAAGAAAGAAAAACGCATTTTAGAATTGGTAAAAAAACATCTTTCTGTAGAGGTTCCTGATTGGAGAATTTCATCTACAGAATTAGTGGCTTATCCCATACTTAAAGATAATCCTGTTTTAAATTTGGATGCTGAAACCTATGAAATAATTTGGAATATGGACAAAGATAGCCCGAAATACATAACATCTTTGGCAAAAACCTTATTTGAAATCCATAGTATTCCTGAAAAAGAAGTTCGGGAAAATGATTTGAAAATTATGAAACCTTCAGATTTAAGACCTGAAATAGCAAACAATTTGCAGTTAGTAAAATCTGAAATTGGTATAAGTGAGCAATTGGAAACCCGCTACAGAAAATGGTTGGATAATGATGTTCTATGGGCAGATTTCACCCAATTTATACATGGCGATTTATATGCTGGGCATGTACTAGCTTCAAAGGATGGAGCTGTTTCAGGCGTTATTGATTGGTCAACAGCCCATATAGATGACCCAGCGATTGATTTTGCTGGGCATGTAACTTTGTTTGGAGAAGAAAGCCTCAAAACTCTAATCATCGAGTATGAAAAACTAGGGGGTAAAGTTTGGAATAAACTATATGAACAGACTTTAGAAAGAGCAGCGGCCTCTCCTTTGATGTATGGTTTATTTGCCTTAGAAACTCAAAATGAAAGCCTTATCGTTGGAGCAAAAGCTCAGTTGGGAGTTATATAATTTAAAAATATGATTGCTGAGAACTGCCTTGTTTTGAAACTTGGTTGGCTTTAATTAGTTTTTAGTATTCTTTATAGAAAATGCCTCGATCAAGGGGCATTTCTAACGGCGTTGTTGCACAAATGCCGGTCGCAGCTGAGGTAGGCTCGGGAGATGAGAGAGACGAGCTGGGGTCGGGTTAAGTACCGCACAACGAACTGGAAGGCTTACAACGCAGCGTTGAAGGCGCGAGGTGAGCTGACCATTTGGCTCGATAGGGATATGCAGTGGCTAGCTCGGCCCACGGGCAAGCGTGGTCGTTGCCAGAAGTTCTCAGATGCGGCCATCCAGTTTTGCCTGACCATCAAGTGCTTGTTTGGCCAGCCCTTGCGCCAGACACTGGGCCTGGTTGAGTCGCTATTGGGTATGGCAGGCCTGCATTGGCCAGTGCCCGACTACAGCACGGTGTGTCGCAGGCAAAAGAGCTTGGATGTGCAGGTGCGCTACCGTGCAAGTGACAAAGGCTTGCACATGCTGGCCGACTCCACGGGCATCAAGTTCTTGGGCGAAGGTGAGTGGAAAACCAAAAAGCACGGTGCCGAGCGCCGCCGCCAGTGGCGCAAGGTGCATCTGGGTATTGATGCCCAGACACTGCAGATTCGGGCCATCGCAGTAACAACCAATGAAGTGGGCGACTCGCCCATGGCAGCAGACCTGCTAGGTCAAATTCCAAGCAATGAAGAGATAGCTAGCTTTACCGGTGATGGGGCGTACGACACGCAGGATGTACATAAGGCGTGCTACCTGCGGGGAGCCATTCCAATCATCCCGCCGCGCAAAGGAGCGAAGCTGCGCAAAGGGCTGGCATTTGCTCACCGCAATGAAGCGGTCAAGGCGTGTAGGCAGTTGGGGCGGGCTATCTGGAAACGCTGGAGCGGCTACCACCGAAGGTCACTGGTGGAGACCAAGATGAATTGCTTCAAGCGCCTGGGCGAGAAGGTGATGGCCAGGACGTTTGAGCGCCAGGTGACCGAGCTGCACATCCGAGCTTCAATCCTCAATCAATTTACCGCTCTGGGCACGCCCCAGACAGTCGCTGCTGCGTAAATCTATTTGGGATTGGGGATGCCTTGGCCTATGGCCGATTTATGCAACAAAGCCCTGGCGAACAAACCTATGATTTCACCCATAGCCAGAAAAAGAACATGAGCAAAGCAGACCGCTATATCAAGCGATTGCAGCGCAAACTGGCAAGGCAGCAAAAAGGCTCTAACCGCAGAGCCAAGACCAAGCATCGAATTGCGGTTCATCATGCTAAAAAGGCTAACATACGAAATGATTTTGCGCATAAGACCAGTCGGTTATTGGTTGATAGCAGCGCCAAAATCATTGTGTTTGAGGCGTTACGAACCGCAAGGATGACGAGAAGGCCGAAAGCAAAACAGGATGAACAAGGTCGATTCATATCAAATAAAGCCAAGCAGAAAGCAGGACTGAATAAGTCTATTCTTAATGTGGGCTGGCATGTGATCGAGACTTACACCTACTACAAGGCTTATTCATCCAGCAAAGCGGTATTTAAAATACCCGCACCAACAACCAGTCAGGAGTGCGCAAAATGCGGTCACACTCATCCCGACAATCGCAAAACACAAGCCCTGTTTGTTTGCGGTAATTGTGGAAATACTGACAATGCAGATCACAATGCATCACTGGTTATCAAGAAGCGGGCAATTAACTTAATTTTGGACACTGGAACGGTGTTATCTGGCGATGGGGTTCTGCGAACTCAGTCGGATAGTGGACGTGGAGGCAATCGTAAGACTGGCCGAGCCAAAAGCTCAACCAGCAGTGCTCAACGAAGCGTCAAAAAAGAAAAGCTGGCCGCTTAGGTTAGTTTGGAAGCTCGACCGCTTTAGCAGCGAGTAGTTCACCAGGTGCGGCTCAGTCCGGCGTCCAGTCCTGCGGGTCGAACAAATCTGGTTCTTGCATTGGCGGCTGGCTCATGAGGTCGTGGTATTCGCTGGGGCGCATGTCGTGCTCACCCTCAAGGAACGGCAGTTCCTTGGGACGACTTACCAGCACAAGCCCGCTGCTGGTCTGGTCGATGGCCCATCCCATACCGCCTTGCAGTCCGCGTGTGCGGTCTGAGATTTCGTCTAAAGCATCGCGTAGTTGACCCCGCCTGACTGATCGAACCTTCGTTGATGCTTCTTCCCACGCCGCCTTGCCCCATACGTGGGGCGCTAGCGTGTCGATGTGCGCCCCGTTGCCATTGCCAAGCGAACGGCCAAGCCGGATGTTTGAGCACAGCCAACAGTGCAGCAGCTTGGCGGCTTCACTCTCCAGCTCGTTGCGCTCGAAAAGCGAAACCTTGACGTGTTGCTCTCGAAAAACCGCCCCGGTCAGGCGCGGATTGACGGCAACAAAGATTTCCCCAGTCTTGTGATTGAACCGACTCGAAAGGAGATTGCAGCGGTAATCCCAGCCGGTAGCGTGATTGATTTCCCGTATCTGCGCGTTACCCATTCGGTTCAGGCTTTCCTTGATTCTGGCAAGTGCCGCCCCGCTTTCTGGGTCGTCATATCCAGCATCAATCAGCAGGCTGCGCAAACTGGTTTTCTTGGTTTTCAGCGGCCTTCCATCATCGTTGTCAAAGTCCAAAGCAAGGCGCAATTGCTGGCCTATTTCGCCGGGTGGTTTTGCCTCGATCATCAAGCCGTCAATGCCAAGCTGGGCGCTTACTGCAAGCAAGATTGATTGGTCATCAGCTCCAAGCTGCTCGAACCCTTGAAAGCTGATTTCACTATCGCCGAAGCGGCGCGGCGGCACATACAGTCGCCCGCGCTTCTTCCCCTTCGTGGGGACGAAAAGCCCGTCAAACACATGAGCGGGATCGAATTTGGCATAGGCCGGTTTAATACGCTGCTGAGTCATAGCCCTTGCCCCCCTTGTTGCCGCTCTCACGCTTGATCTCCTGTAGCTCTACCGGCAGCAACACCCCGCCGGTGTGTCGCTGATACCAGCGGTCTAGCGGGGTCGCGTCGTAGTTCTGCTTACTCACGCCAAAGCGGACAAAAAGGCCGCGCCGCTCGTTGCCGATGGGCGCACGATCAAAGCCCCGGTCGCTCAGGCGCTCGGCTTCCTGCTCCGTCATCTTGGCGACATAGCCGCACCATCTGGCGTTGTCGATCAGGGCAGACGCGCCCCGCGCTGCCTGCTGCTGGTCGGTCTGGCCGTCGCGGGCGCTGCCCTTGTTGACGTGGTGCAGGTACAGGACAGCCGCCCCGGTGGTTGCCGCGATGTGTTCCAACACGGAAACAAGGTGGGCCATGTCGCCGTTGCTGTTCTCGTCGAGGCTGTGAATGCGGCTCAATGTGTCCAGCACAATCAGCCGCGCCCCTGCGCTGTAGTCGATGACGCGGCGCAAGTGCGCCTCGTCCATCACGTTCAACCGCTTGCCCATGATCGGCTCAAGCATCAGGTTCTCAGCGATGGCTTCGCGGGCCGACTGGTTGAGGTGCTGGCCGATGGCGTGGACACGCCGCACAAGGGCGGGCTGTGGATCTTCGCCAGCGAGATAGACCACGCGCCCGGTGTGCGCCGGGGCCAGTCCTACAAGGTCGCCGCCTGCCACACTGCAAGCGATTGACATGGCCGCTTCAAGAGCAAAAAAGCTCTTGCCAGTTGCGCCAGGTGCAACAAGTGCGCCCACGGTTCCGGCCAAGAATCCGGGCCAGATGAAATCAAGTTCTGGCGGCTCATTGGTGAAGGCCGCCATAATGTCTAAAGCCATGCTGTTCTCCTGTGTAGAACGGTTATGGTTAGGCGCTGCCGGGTGTTCCCGCACCCTGCCGCGCCGCTTCTGCCTTCGCCTTGGCGGCATAGCCCGCTTCCAGACTGGCGGCATCGGTCGGCGTGTCGCCGTCGATGGGCAGGCCAGAAGCGAACATGAGCGCATCACGTAGGGCAATCTCTGCTTGCCCGTACTGGCGTCCCTGAAAGGCGCTGTGGCCTTCCGTGCCGGTGTCCCGCACGGTGCGCCCGCCGTCGATGATGCGCCACTCGTACCAAGCGTTTTCCGGCTCGCCGTAGACCTCGATCATCGCGCCCAAGGAATCCGGGGCGGGAATGGTGTAGATCGTTTTCATTTCGCAATCCCCAAGAACACGGCCAAGCAACGCTCAACCTCAAGCAGTGCGTCCGCGTCGATGCGCCCGAAAGCTGGCCCTACCTTGCTGCGCAGCACCGTCATCGCCTTGTCGACCATCACCTGCGATGGCTTCTGCAAACCGTTCTCTGCGCTCGGCTGAACCGTGACGCGCAGCAACGGCGCGGCATTAAGTGTGCTGGTGACAGGCAGCACGGTAACGCTGCCGTGCTCGCTGAACTGGTTGGCCTGAACCACAAGCGCAGGCCGTGGCTTGCCAAAGTCGCCCTGCATGGCGATGGTCACAAGGTCGCCGCGCATCATTCCGTCCAGCCGTCCACGTCTGCCAAGGCTTCATCCATGAACTGCTGCATGGCGGTGTCGGCGCTGTCGGCCTGAGCCACAAGCAGGCATTGGCGGCGGCACTCCTCCGCGAAGTCGGGGCGGCGCGTATCCGGCACCCAGATTTGAACCGGACGAAGCCCCGCCATGCGTAATGCATCGCGATGCTTCTGAACCCGCTGATTAACGTGTGCTGTTGCCATTTCCAAGCCTCCAATTAAGTTACATGCAACATTGTACGCACCTCGCAAGTTACATGCAACAGGTATTTAAAGACTCATCCCCGGCGAGTTATCGCGCTCGATCTTCTGCGCCTTGGCCTGCTCCTGCTGGCGTACAGGCTCGCGCCCTTCCAGCTTCTCCCACTGCTGGCGGTACTTCCCAAGCTCGGCGGCTTGGCGGTCGCCTGCGGCGCTGTAGGCATAGCGGGCGGTGCGCTGCGCGTAGTCGTTCCAGTCGCGGCCCTCGTCCTTCTGCCGGGTGGCCGGGGCGCACTGGCGGATAGCGCCCTCGATGGCGGCTTGATCGTGGCCGGTGACGCGCATACGCACGGCAATCATGGAATCCAAGCGGGACAAGTCCACCTCGCCGCCACGCTGCCGCTTGAGCACGTCGCGATAATGCCGCTGGTAGGCGTCGATCGCGCTGCCGCTGGCCGCTGCAAGCTCCAAGGCGGGCTTGGCTTTGCTGCGCTCGGGCTGCTGCGCCTTCAAGGCCGCTTGCCGCTGATACTCGGCGTCGATCTGGCTGGACAAGGCCAGCGCCTTGATGCACTCCCGGCGCTCGGCCTTGAGCAAGCGCACCTCGGGATAGCTGCCGTCCTCCCGCTGGTGCTTGGGCTTGCGGTTCTCGTAGCCGGGTGCACGGTGCGGGTGGATGGCTCCCGATAGCTTCGGGTCGCCGTATTCACGGTTCAGGGCATCGCTCAGCCGGTTGCCCACGTCCTTATCGTGGGCCGTCCCCAGCTTCGGCACGGTGATGATGGCCTGATAGTTGCCGGGGCTGGATTCAAGCACGGCGGCGGGCTGGTAGCCGTCGCGGATAAGCCGCTCCAGCTTCTCCCGGTTCATGTCGTCGATGAGGATGTGATGCTTCTTGTCCGATAGCGGCGTGTAGTAGAGGTTTTCGCCCCGGCGCTGTAGGCGCTGCATCTCCGGCGTGCGCTGCTCGATCTCCTGCGGTGTGAAGCCCCGCGTGATGCCGTCCTTCTTGTCGAGGATGAAGGTTTGCTTGCTGCCGTCCTCGCGCATCTTGATAGACGTTACCCGGTAACGCTCTGCGCCTACCGCTTCCGCGTACCGCTCGAACTGCTTTAGCTGCTCCGATTTCATCGCCTGCACCCTTTCCTGCTGTATCCGCTGCCGCTCCTGCTGGATGCTCTCCTGAAGCTCTGGATTTGTGATCTTGAAGCCGTGCTCTGCTGCTAACTTCCCGCACATGGCCTTGTATTCGTCGTTCCCCATCACGGTGAAGCTGCCCCACTTCTGCGCCGATAGCTGTAACGCGGCAAGCGTGCTGTCCCGGTTGCGCCAGTCGTGAATATCGATGCTTTTGCCCTTGTCCACGAAAGACACACCCCCGCCCCGCCCCGCTTCTTCCTTCCGGCTGTAATGCACCTGCTGGCCCACGATTTCAGGCTGATAGGCGCGAATGTCTCGCGGCGTCGGCGGCTCGCTGCGGTCGCCCTCGATGCGCTGCGGCTCGCTGGCCCGGTGTCGCCACTGCTCGGCAAGCTCCGGGCTTTTCTGCATCCGCTGCCACTGCTCCAGGTCGGGATAGGGTCGGAACCGCTGCCGGTGCTGCTCGCGCTCCTTCTGGTGCTTCTCCTTCAAGGCCGCTTTCTCTGCGGCCTGCTCGGCGGCAATCACGCTGCGCATGGCGTTGAGCACTTCGCCCTTGCCTTTCCAGTTTCCGCGCATGAGTTCATCGCGGCGGGCCTTCTGCTGCTCGGCAAGTTGCTTGCGCTCCTGCTCCTGCCGCTTGTCCTGTGCCAGCTTGTCCGCGTTCTTCTCGGCGTAGTGTGCCTTGCGCCCGGTGATGTAGTCCTTCCATCCCGGCACGTCTGGCTTGATCGGCTCCGGCTCGCGCGGCGCTACCTGCTGACGCTGCGGCGCTGGCTGGTATTCACCTAGCCGCTTCTGCATCTTGGCAAGGCTGGCGTTGCGGTCTACATCGCTGGCCTTCACGCCAACATCCCCGACAAACACGGTCGCCCCGCTGCCGGTCTTTTCGTAGCGCATCCCCTTGGCTGCTAACTCGCGGTGCAACTGCTCCCACGTCTGCGCCTGCTTGATGATGGCTGCGCCGTCCTCGATGGCGATGCGGTGGGCTGACTTCTCCCCGGTGCGGTTCTCCATGTCCCGCTTCTTCTGGTCGGGCTGGCGTGGCTTTTCCGGGTCGTATGGCGCTCGGCCTAGCTCCCCGTTCTCCAACACCTGATAGCGCCCGTTTTGCTCACGCTGCCAGCCTTGGGCGTGCTCAATCCGTGCAATGGCTTTGTGTGCCAGTTCAATATCAAATCCACGGTTCTTCTCAACAATCTTGAGCGTTTCGGGATGCACCCGATTGATGACGATGTGCAGGTGGATATTGTCCGTGTCGGAATGAAGGCCATAGATGGCTTGGTGGTCTTTCCACCCAAGCTCATCCATGAAGATGCTAACCGCTTCCTCTACTTGCTCCGGGCTTGGCTGTTCGCCTTCGCGCCAACTCAAGACGTAGTGATTGATGGTGTCCTTGCTGCGCACGGCTTCTTGTGAGAGTGCAATCATCTCTGCCGTCTGGCTCTTGGGGTCGTCCATCATGAAACCCCGCGCCCCGGCATACAGACACTTTTCCTGCGGACTCTCCGACTCCGGCGAACGGACATAGCTGGTAAGCTGGCCGATGCGCTGCGCCTTGCTCGCGGACTTCTTCGGATTCGGAACCTTCTTAACGATCATCGTTTAGCTTCCTGAAGTAGTCCTTGAGCGCAACAAGCGCCCCGGCTGTTTCCTTGCTGTAAACGCCTCCGCTCTCGTTGTGGATGTGCTTCAGCAATCCACCGATGCGCCGCAGCTCCTTGAGCATCACGGCGTCGGCGTTGGCAATGATCGGCCTGCCGAAGTAGCGGCGGCGGACAAGCTCGGACATGCTCAACCCGGCAAGGTCGGCGTCCTCTTTCAATCTGGCCTTCTCCGCTGCGGTCAGCCGCACATTGATAACGGCGTCCAGCGGTTCCGGCCCCTGCGTTTCAAATGGCATCATGTCTCCTTCTCGCCGGGGGCGGGGCGGGGGCGGGGTGTGTCTTGGACAGTAAGAAGCGAAAGCGCCGCACTGTCCGGGGTCAAGGGGCTTGCCCCTTGCAGGATGAGCCAGACCGTGAGAAGCGAAGCGCCGAATGGGCAGGCGGGGATTGGCAGGAACATGCGTAGCATGTGTATGACAATCCGCATCCTGTATTGCTCAACCACTCTACTATCATATCAGCAGTTTAGGTGCACGGGACGCACTTTGCAACAAGCATAAAAGGCGCTATGCTGTCAACTCCGCAACCAGTGAGCAAAGGAGTTAGCAGAATGAAATACACAACAGAGCAGCTAGAGGCTATCGCTTCAAAGCTTCGTGAGATGCCGCCAGTCGAAAAGAAGAAGCAGGAGCACAGCAAGCAAGAGGCCGTGCGCGTGCTATCCAAAGAGATTGCCGCTTTGCAAAAGCGTGGATACACGCTTGACCAGATTTCCGAGACGCTGCGCGGCGAAGGTCTGAGCATCGCAACCCCAACGCTCAAGAGCTACTTGCAGAGAGCAAAGCCAGCGAAAAAAGCCCCGGTGCAAGCACCGGGAGACACACCCCCGCCCCGCCCCGCCGATAAGAAGCCTGCGGATACATCGAAGGCGACATTCACCCCGAAACCTGACAGCGACGACATTTAAGGAGTAAGCAACATGGCGAAAAGCATTTACCTGATCGGTGGCAGCAAGGGCGGCGTTGGCAAGTCGCTTGTTACGATGGCAACGGTTGATTACCTGCAAGAGCGCGGCGAAAGCGTCTTGCTGATTGAGTCTGACACCTCTAACCCGGACGTATGGAAAGCCTATAAAGAAAGCACGGAAACGGAGCTTATCAATCTGGATGAGGCGGACGGATGGATTCAGCTAGTGAACCTGTGCGATAGCAAGCCGGATAGCGTCGTGGTAATCAACACGGCAGCACGGAATAACAAGGGCGTGAGCGCCTACGGTGAAACACTGAATAGCACGCTTGAAGAACTCAAGCGCAAGCTGGTCACGCTGTGGGTGATTAACCGCCAACGGGATAGCCTCGAACTGCTAAAGGAATACATGGACGCAATTCCGAATGCGGATGTTCATGTGGTACGCAATGGACACTTCGGGGAAGAAAAGAAGTTCGAGCTTTACAACGGCTCCAAGCTGCGCACGGCGGTAGAGGAACGCGGCGGGAAATCGGTGACATTCCCGGACATGGCCGACCGTGTGAGCGATGACATTTACAGCAAGCGCATGAGCATTGCGGTAGCACTCAAGGAACTGCCCATTGGCAACCGTGCGGAGCTTACGCGGTGGCGCAACGAGGCCAAAAAGGTATTGGAGGCCGTAGTCCATGAGTGACCTAGACGACAGCTTTGCAAAGCTGCTCGGCAGGCAACCTAGTGACGCGGAGCGGCAAAGTCTTTACCGGGTTCGGGATGCGCTCGGCCTGAAAAACAATGATGCGCTGTGGCTGGTGCTCATGGCCTTGCAACACTACCAAGGCCAGTATGAGAAGTTCCCGCAAGCGATAGCACAAGCGGCCAAAGATACCTTGGTCAATTTCAAGGTAACGGCGGATGCAACCGTGAAAGCATCAGCGGAAGCAGCCAAGGCGGATTTGGCGCAAGCGGTAGCAGCAGCAGCGCAAGAGGTCGCGCACAACACATCGGCAAAGCAGATGTGGCAGTGGGCGGCGGGCTGCATCGCGGTGGCCTTCCTGTGCGTCGGCCTGTTCGGCTGGTACATGCACAGCAGCGGCAAGGATTCGGGCTATCAGGCCGGATACGGCGCGGGATACACCGAAGCCAAGGACGAGAAAGCGGCGGCGGCATGGGCCAACACGCCAGAGGGGCGCTTGGCCTACCGCTTCGCGCAAACGGGAAGCCTCGCCAGCTTGGCGAAGTGCGATAGGCCGGGGTGGTACGTCGAAAAAGGCGTGTGCTACGTCAAGCCCGCATCGGATGGCACCTACGGATGGAGGTTGCCATGAGAATCAAGATCAAAGGAGGGGTCGTCTCAGAATTCGGAAAATAAAGCACGCTAGCGGTTGATCTGTCAGGTTGAAGCCTGAGAGGCCGAGCGCAGATCGTCAGAAAAGGCGAAAAACGATCCTAATCTGACGCAACATAGGTGGGGTGCCTGACGCCCGGTTGAGGCGTACTTCAACTGGACACCATTCCAGAAAGACCAAGCATGGCATGGCCTGCCGCTGTCTTACCGTGCTTTATTTCCCGTTTTCTCTATCGACCCCAAGGAGAAATCACGGCAGAACGCCTAGCGGAAGCACTGCACGCAGCAGCAGAAAAATACGAAGCTGTGAGGCCGGGGCACAAGGTCTATGGGGCCAATCTCTACCTAACCGCCTTCGATGCTGATGGTCTGCCGTTCGATCTGGTAGACCATCGCGGCGAACCGCTTTCGATCACCATCGAGGCCAAGTCTGGCGAACTGGTAAAACCAGCACTCACAGCAGAGGGTGAAGCACACCGACAGAAAGCCAAAGAGGAAGCACGAAGGCAAGCTGAAGAAGCGGAAGCTGAAGCACAGCGCAGACACAGGCAAACCTTAGACGAATACGAACAGGAGCGGCAAAAACGACGGAAAAAGGAAGCCGAAGCAAGAAAGCAATTTGAGGACGCGAACGCAATCACTGCCGAACTCTTGAAAACCATGCCGGAACGCTTCATCGACGAACTGAACAAAACCGTGCAAGGCGTTTGGGACGACCTCAAGCCAACCGAAACGCAAGGCAAGAAGAAGGGCCAGCCGAAAGCGCTACCAGTCTTTTCCATCCATGCGGACGGGCTGGTGCTTTCCGTCGAGACATGGAAGAACCCGCGCCGGGTTCTCAATCCGCTTTGCACACTCCAGCACGGCGAAATAGCCCCATTCTGGATGCACGAAGCGTGGTTAGAAGCCATGAGGCGGATAGTCGATCTGCTGGATACGCTCACCGCAGCCCCGGCAGAGGCCCTAGAAAGCCAGTAGAGGCGTTTTCGCCTGCAAGGAAGGGGGTAGCGGCGGGGCGGGGGCGGGGGTGTGTCTGCAAGGGCTTTAGCCCGCGCAGGGCGAAGCCCGAAGGCAAGGCTTCAGACGACGCCTAAAGCGGCGGCTGAAAGCCGCGCATGGTAGAAGTTCTTTAGAACTTCTTAGACCGGAATTTTGGAAAAACGCGAAAACTCAGTACTGACAAGGGTTTGCGGGCGTTTTTGTGGCTTGTCAGGTTACCACCTGCGCCGGGGG
>NZ_PIYS01000032.1:0-141361 GCF_002835605.1 Pseudomonas fluvialis
TCACTTAAGCGGAGCAGCCTTTCGATCCACTGGATAACGGGTCTTTGAGATCTTCACCGTCCTTGGTCTTGATGGCCTTGGACGGTGATCCAGAAACAGCCCACCGATTCCTGCTCTCAGCTCCGACAATCGTGTTCCTGTTGCTGAAATCGGGTTGGCCGCCGCCATCACGATCAATTGCACGGCGATGTATTGAGCTACTGGTTTGAAGCGGATGTCGCCCGGAGAGCGGCCGAAGGCGACGGCTGCCTGACCGGCTTCGCGGCGGATGATGTTGTAGGCCAACAACAAGCCCCAGACCTCCTGGTAGACCAGCTCCGTTACCTTGCTGCGCAGGGTCATCGCATTCTGCTGCAGAGAGCTTTTGATATCCCGGAAGCCCAGCTCGATCTCCCAGCGCTCCTGATACAGCTTGGCGATGGTCTTGGCGCTGTAAGTATCCGCAGGCAGCGAGGTGAGCACTGTCTTGATCTTGTCCTTCACGGCGTAGCTGACTTCACGTACCTCCCAGTGCGTCGGCAGGTCGGGGTTGCGCTTTCGTGCCTGTGCCGACACCTTCATGCGCAGCAAACGATCGCCCTTGCCGTAACGAGCGACTTCCTCGCCAACCAGCCCTTGGCGGGCCGGAATCAGCCAGTGCCGGCTTTCCCCTGCGGCGCCCAGGCGCAACAGCAAGTCGGCACTCCAGAAGCCCTTATCGAACAGCGTCACCGACTGATTGGGAATCTGCTGCATAAACTCATCGGCCAAGCGCATCTCACTGCGCCGGTAGGGACTCACCTGCGCATCCAGAATCAGGTGCGAGCGCACGTTCATCAGGGCTACCAGTCGCAGCATGGGAAACGGCGTCTGGCGCTCGGTGGAGGTATTGCCGGAGCCGAAATGCTCTCGGAGTTCAGGCGTGTCTGGGGTGCGCAGGAGTGCGCCATCCACGGCCAATACTTGCAGGCCCTGCCAGGTATCGCCCTCATAGCGCTCGCAACCCCACTGGTTACCCGTCTGACGAAACAGCCACTCAACCGGATCGGCACCCAATCGTTTACGCGCCTCGGTGACACCGCTTCGGGCCAGCAGGTCGTGAGAGGCCAGCCCCTGGGCACAGATATTCAGGCGTCGTGCGACCTCATGCACCGGCTCGTCACGGAACAAGGCCATGCCAAGCACCAGCCAGAGCACCTGATCGCTGGGCAGACGCCGCCGCCTTATGGTGGCCTGGGCGGACAAGTCCAGAGCGGATGCCACCCACTCGATCGGGATGTTTTGGGTGAAGGTGCTCAGATCCGAGAAGTTGAACAGTTCACCTAAGTCGAGCAGTTGCTGTTGCAGAGACATAAAAAATCCGATGCCAGGGACCTGACATCGGATTTTCGGGGAAGCCCCGTCAGGGCTCAAATGCTTAAGTGAACAGCATTACGGCATTGCCGGCGTTTTTTATGGCGTGTCTTGCTTACTCGTCGCTGCTGTTCTTGCGGGTCAGCAGGGCGGGACGCTCGCCACGCGGGCGCTTGTTCTCCAGGCTTTCCAACTGCTCCAGGCTGGGCAGGCGCTCACCCTTGCGGATGATCAGCGGTTGCTTGCTGTTGCGCGGATCGGCAACGGCTGGTTCACGCAGCGGGCGAGTTTCTTCGCGACGCGGGCCGTTGTTGTGACGCGGCTGACCGTTAGGCCGGCCGGTCGGCTTGCCGTTGCGTGGCTTGCCCTGGCCGCCCGGCTGTCCGCCGCTGCGCTTGCCGGCTGACTGGCCTTGACCCTGGCGTGGCTGACCGCCCTGGGCGTTGCTACGCCGTCCGGGGCGTGCCGGCGCCTTGCTCGGCGTGGGCACGTAGTCGGCACGATTGCCAAAGTTGTCGTATTCGTCATCGAGGAACTCCTCCGGATCACGATCCGGCGGCGGCATGACCGGCAATGCGGCCTTGCCCGCAGGGCTTGGCGGATTTGCCGTGGCGCCGTCCTTGCCCTTGCCTCCGCGGCGCTTGCGGTTGCGCTTGGCTTTGCCTTCGCCTTCGCCCTTGTCTTCGGCTTTCCTGTCCTCGCCGGCGGGTTTGGCAGGTTTGGCCGGCTCGTGACGTGGCTTGTTGGCGCGTGGCTGGCGCTCCGGGCGGGGTGGGCGGACTTCTGGTTTTTCCACCTCGATACTGTCCGGGTCGAAGCCCAGGGTATCGCCGTCGGCAATGCGCTGCTTGGTCAGGCGTTCGATGGCCTTGAGCAGCTTTTCCTCGTCCGGGGCCACCAGGGAAATGGCTTCACCACTGCGTCCGGCCCGGCCGGTGCGGCCGATGCGGTGTACGTAGTCTTCTTCGACATTGGGCAGCTCGAAGTTGACGACATGCGGCAGCTGGTCGATATCCAGGCCGCGGGCGGCGATGTCGGTCGCCACCAGGATACGAATCTGGTTGGCCTTGAAGTCGGCCAGGGCCTTGGTGCGGGCATTCTGGCTCTTGTTGCCGTGGATGGCGGCCGCACTTAGGCCATGCTTGTCGAGGTACTCGGCCAGGCGGTTGGCGCCGTGCTTGGTACGGGTGAATACCAGCACCTGCTCCCAGGCGCCCTGGGTGACCAGATGGGCGAGCAGGGCGCGCTTGTGGCTGGCCGGCAGGCGGAATACGCGCTGTTCGATGCGTTCCACCGTGGTGTTCGGCGGGGTGACCTCGATGCGCTCGGGGTCATGCAGCAGCTTGTTGGCCAGATCGGTGATGTCTTTGCTGAAGGTCGCGGAGAACAGCAGGTTCTGCCGCTTGGCCGGTAACTTGGCGAGGACCTTCTTCACATCGTGGATGAAGCCCATGTCGAGCATGCGGTCGGCTTCATCAAGCACGAGGATTTCCACATGGGACAGGTCGACGGCTTTCTGCCCAACCAGGTCGAGCAGCCGGCCGGGGCAGGCCACCAGCACATCCAGGCCCTTGGCCACGGCCTGGATCTGCGGGTTCATGCCGACGCCACCGAAGATGCACGTGCTGACCAGCTTGAGGTCGCGGGCGTACAGCTTGAAGCTGTCATGCACCTGTGCCGCCAGTTCGCGGGTCGGAGTCAGTACCAGCACGCGGGCCTGCTTCGGGCCGTGGCGCTGTTCGCGGTCGGGATGGCCGCCGGGAAACAGCAGCTCAAGCACGGGCAGGGCGAAACCGCCGGTTTTGCCGGTGCCGGTCTGTGCCGCCACCATCAGGTCACGGCCCTGCAGGACCGCCGGAATGGCACGCTGCTGGACGGGCGTGGGTTGGCTATAGCCTGCGGCCTCGACGGCGCGGACCAAGGCCTCGGAAAGGCCGAGGGAGGCAAAGGACATGAGTCATCCTGTGTAGGTTAGGGCGTAGCCCGATGGGTCTGGGTGCCTCGCCTGAATCGCGTCTGGGTGAGCGATCCCGACCGGTCCTGCTGGCCTGCGAAGCAGGCGAACATCCGGGCGTGGGCGGAAAAGGCTGGCGGAGTATAACAGAGCTGCACGCTTGTGCAGCCCTGCTTGTCGTCTGGCTGTCGGGTGGTCAGCGCGGCAGGCCAAGGTTGTTCCAGATCGCCAGGCTGGGTTCGGCCTGGTTCAGCGTATAGAAGTGCAGGCCCGGTGCGCCACCGGCCAGCAGGCGTTCGCACATTTCGCTGACCACCTGCTCGCCGAACGCCTGGATGCTTTGCAGGTCGTCGCCATAGGCTTCCAGCTGCTTGCGGATCCAGCGCGGGATCTCCGCGCCGCAGGCGTCGGAAAAGCGCGCCAGCTTGCTGTAGTTGGTGATCGGCATGATGCCGGGGGTGATCGGCAGTTCCACGCCCAGCTTGCGCACACGCTCGACGAAGTAGAAGTAGCAGTCGGCGCTGAAGAAATACTGGGTGATCGCGCTGTCGGCACCGGCCTGGCACTTGCGCACGAAGTTGTGCAAATCGTCTTCGAAGCTACGTGCCTGCGGATGCACTTCCGGGTAGGCGGCCACTTCAATGTGGAAGTGATCACCGGTCTCGGCGCGGATGAACTCGACCAGTTCGTTGGCGTAGCGCAACTCGCCCGAGGCCATGCCCATGCCCGAGGGCAGGTCGCCACGCAGGGCAACGATGCGCTGAATGCCATTCGCCTGGTAGGTATTGAGCAGTTCGCGCAGTTCGGCCTTGCTGTCACCAACGCAGGACAGGTGCGGCGCGGTGGGCACTTTCACTTCGCCGTCGAGTTGCAGCACGGTGTTCAGTGTACGGTCGCGGGTAGAGCCCCCGGCACCGTAGGTGCAGGAGAAAAAGTCGGGTTGGTAGCTGGCCAGTTGGTGGGCCACGGTGAGCAGCTTTTCATGGCCGGCATCGGTCTTGGTGGGAAAGAACTCGAAGCTATAGCGTCGATCGGAGGTACTCATAAGCGAATCCTGGAGGCTTGCAGGCCAGTGATGGTCTGGGAGTCCTTTGATCGCTGAAGGCTGGAGGCTGGAGGCTGGACGTAAAAGCAACTCGGCGGTGCTCTTCCGTTCAGCCTCTAGCCTCCAGCCTCCAGCGGCCTTCTTAGTAGCGATAGGCGTCCGGCTTGAACGGGCCTTCGACGGTTACGCCGATGTATTCGGCCTGCTTGGTGGTCAGTTGGGTGACAACTCCACCGAAGCCCTTGACCATTTCCAGGGCCACTTCTTCGTCCAGTTTCTTCGGCAGCACTTCCACGGTCAGGCGCTCGGCTTTCTTCTCGGCGGAGAGTTCGGCGAACTTCTGCTCATAGAGGAAGATCTGCGCCAGTACCTGGTTGGCGAACGAGCCGTCCATGATGCGGCTCGGGTGGCCGGTGGCGTTGCCCAGGTTCACCAGGCGGCCTTCGGCGAGCAGGATCAGGTAGTCATCGTTGCTCGGGTCGACGCTCTTGCCGGTGCGGTGGATCTTGTGCACCTGCGGCTTGACCTCTTCCCAGCCCCAGTTGGCGCGCATGAAGGCGGTGTCGATCTCGTTGTCGAAGTGGCCGATGTTGCACACCACGGCGCGCTTCTTCAGCGCCTTGAGCATGTTGGCGTCGCACACGTTGACGTTGCCGGTGGTGGTGACGATCAGGTCGATCTTGCCCAGCAGGGCCTTGTCGATGCTCGCCTCGCTGCCGTCGTTAAGGCCGTTCAGGTAGGGCGATACCACTTCGAAACCGTCCATGCAGGCCTGCATGGCGCAGATCGGATCGATCTCGCTGACCTTGACGATCATGCCTTCCTGGCGCAGCGACTGGGCCGAGCCCTTGCCCACGTCGCCGTAACCGATCACCAGCGCCTGCTTGCCGGACAGCAGGTGGTCGGTGCCGCGCTTGATGGCGTCGTTGAGGCTGTGACGGCAGCCGTACTTGTTGTCGTTCTTGCTCTTGGTCACCGAGTCGTTGACGTTGATCGCCGGGACTTTCAGGGTGCCGGCCTTGAGCATGTCGAGCAGGCGGTGCACGCCGGTGGTGGTTTCCTCGGTGATGCCGTGGATCTTCTCCAGCATGGCCGGGTAACGCTCGTGGATGATCTGGGTCAGATCACCGCCGTCGTCGAGGATCATGTTGGCATCCCACGGCTGACCGTCCTTGAGGATGGTCTGCTCGATGCACCACTCGTACTCCTCCTCGGTCTCGCCCTTCCAGGCGAATACCGGGATGCCGGCGGCGGCGATGGCGGCAGCGGCCTGGTCCTGGGTGGAGAAGATGTTGCAGGACGACCAGCGCACTTCGGCACCGAGGGCGATCAGCGTTTCGATCAGCACTGCGGTCTGGATGGTCATGTGGATGCAGCCGATGATCTTCGCGCCGGCCAGCGGCTGGCTGGCCGCATACTTGCGACGCAGGCCCATCAGGGCAGGCATCTCGGACTCGGCAATGATGATTTCCTTGCGACCCCAGGCGGCCAGGGAAATGTCGGCCACCTTGAAGTCGGTAAAACCGGCAGGCGTCAGTACAGCGCTCATAGGATGAGTCTCCATTCGTTGTCTGCGAATGGGCGCCGTTGATGCGTATGGGTAACGCCCTGACCGAGCCTGACAGACGGGAGGCTGAGGCGAATCTGTTGCCGAGCGGCGGGTGATTCGAAACAGCTCTGGCGTCTGCTGCAGCGCCCCTCGGACAGGTGGCGGGAGCGGCGGGGCTGAGCCCGTCGCGCAAAGCCCATGCAGTATAGCGAGCGGCAGGTGGCAAGCCCATGCTTTTTAGTGCCTTCGGTCGGCTCTGCTAGTGGCGTTTTACCGCCTGCCGGCCTACCGTGCAGGAAGCGCCGGCAGGGGTCGGCGCCTGTTGCCGAGTCAAGGAGCCCTGCATGACGACCGCTTACTGGTGTGTGTTGATCGCCATTTTTCTGCCCTACCTGGCCACGGGGGCGGCGAAGTTTTTTGGTGCCGGTTACGGGCCGCAGGCCAACAGTGATCCGCGGGCCTTTCTGGCCGGCCTGCAGGGCTGGCGGCGGCGCGCCAACAATGCCCAGCAGAATGCGTTCGAGGTGACCCCGGCGTTTGCCGCTGCCGTACTGATCGCCCACCAGGTCGGCGTTGCCGAACAGTTGCTGCTTGATCAGCTGGCCGTGGCCTTTGTGGTCAGCCGGCTGTTGTACTTCGTTTGCTACCTGGCCGACTGGGGGCCGCTGCGCTCTCTGGTCTGGGCCTTTGGCATGGCAATGATCGTGGCGTTGTTCGTGGTGTCGGCCTGAGCCTGGCGAGGCTGGGCGCGCCGCCTGCCAGGGTATTAGGGCCTTAGCCGGATTGGCGGCGGGTCATCCCTGGTAACGCCCTGGGCGTTGACGGCCGGGCCGATGTGGCGATACTGGCGGCGTTTTCTGCCCACAGGTTGTCGTGTCATGAAATATCCGCTGGTGTTGCTTGTTCTGGCTGGTCTGGGTTTGCAGGGCTGTGATTCGGTGGATCCGAATTCGCCGTTGGGCAAGCGCCAGGCGCTGTTCAAGGAGATGCTGCGTACCAGCGAAGACCTTGGCGGCATGCTGCGTGGCCGCCTGCCTTTCGACGAGCAGGCATTTGCCAGCGGTGCCGTGCGTCTGGACGAGCTGACGGCACAGCCCTGGCAGCATTTCCCGCAGGTGCGTGACGAGGGAGATAGCCGCGCGCGTGACGAAGTCTGGCAGCGTCAGGCGCGCTTCCAGGAATTGGCCGATGCGCAGATGGCCAGTACCCGGGCGCTTGCCGAGGCTGCGGCGCGGCCACCGTTGCAGGCCAAGACGCTGGCACCCCTGGTTGCCCGCGTGGAGGCTGATTGCAAAGCCTGTCATAGTGAGTTCCGCCGCTACTGAGCCGTGTTTGTCGAACGCCGCCAGCGCTGTTAGAGTGCCGCGCCTTATCCCCCATGCAAATGGATTTGCCCGGCTGGGGGGCTATGGAAAGCCGGGCCTCATTGATTGCGAGGTCACCTCATGCGTTTCTCTTCCCTGTTCTGCATTGCTGCTTTCTGCCTGGTGGGCGCCCACGCCCAGGCGGCGGGTATTGAGGCCGCTGGTCTTGATCAGGCCAAGGCCAAGTGCGAAGAGCAGCTTTCCGCCAACCAGGAAACCCTGGGCCAGCTCAAGGCCTTGGGCCAGGCGCTCAACAATGAAAAACTCAGCGGCGCGGTGGCTCAGGCTGAAGGCGGTTGTGATCAGCTGGCCGCTCAGGCGGCCGGTTCGCAACAGGCCGGTCAGGCCAACGCCACCCTGGACAAGGTCAATGCCGCTGGCGATGCCCTGAAAAGCCTCGGCTCGGTATTCGGCAACTAAGCCAGCCGTAACGTCAAAAACCTCGCCAGAGCGATCTGGCGAGGTTTTTTTCTGCCTACAGTCCTTTCAGATCGGCTCGAATGTGTGACGTGCCAGCGGGATGCTCTTCTTGGGGCGCCTTGTTCAGGTGCCACAATTTCCTTGGCCCCGTAGCGTAAAGAACGAGCGCATGAAGGCCTGGGCAATTCAACTAACTGCAGCTGGCAGGATGTTGTTTTTGCTCTGCCATTCAGGTTGCTGGAATTGGCCGTTCTGGGTCAGAGCACGCTGGTCAAGGGGTGCTCGCGCGGGGATGCAGGTTATTGTTGAGCCTGCATCTCGGCAGGGCGCGCGTAGCTGGCGGTCAGGCTGGCGCTGCCCAAGCTGTTGGCGTGGAGCATGTAGCCGACCAGTGCCGGCATGGCTTTTTCGTCCAGCTCCAGACGCGGAACCTTCAGTGCGTGCACGGTGAACACATAGCGGTGGGCCTTGTCGCCGGCAAGTGGGCAGGCGCCACCGAAGCCGGGCTGGCCGAAGTCGGTCAGGCTCTGCACGCTGCCCGCCGGCAGGGTCGCGCCGCCGGGCTGCCCGCTCCCTTCAGGCAGGCCGCGGCTGTCAGCTGGCAGGTTGAAGACCAGCCAGTGCCACCAGCCAGAGCCGGTCGGGGCATCCGGGTCGTAGACCGTGACAGCAAAACTGCGGGTACCGGCTGGTGGGTTCTGCCAGCTCAGGGCTGGCGCGCGGTTGTCTCCGCTACAGCCGAAGCCTTGATACTCCTGAGCCTTGCTCAGGGGCTGGCCCTCCTGCAGTTGCGGGCTGTTCAGTTCGAAGGCCAGGGTGTGGCCGGCCATGCCCAGGCCGGTCATGACCAGAGCGAATGCAAGGGATTTCATCGGCGACTCCGTCGTCAGCTAGGTGTTAGCTGCAGTCTGACGATGCGGCATCCTGCTGGCGCGCCCGGATCGCTCAAGTGTTAGCCCGTTTCGCGCGTTTGCCGCAGCTGGCTGGGGCTCATCCCGTAGTGACGCTGGAAGGCTGCGGCGAAGCGTGATGGTGACTGGTAGCCGCAGCTCGCAGCGATTGCGCCGAGCGGTTCGGACGAGGCGCTGACCAGGCCGAGGGCCTGCTCCATGCGGGCATCCTGCAGCAGGCGACGAAAGGAGATGCCTTCGCTGGCCAGCTTGCGGCGCAATGTGGCTGGGCTCATGGCCAGGTGGGTGGCCAGCTCTTCGGCTTGCCAGTGGCGACTCAGATCGCCGCGCAGCAGGTGCAGCGCGCGTTCTTGCCAGTGCAGGGGGCGGCGGTTGAACAGCACCCCGGCCTGGCCGGCCTCGGCCAGCGCCAGCATCAAGCCCTGCCAGGCATGCTCGGCGCGGGCGCCCCGCAGGCTGCCGGCCTGGGCCTCGGGCAATAATCCGAGCAGCTGTTCGAAGGCGTGAAGGGCGCTGGCATTCGGCGCAAAAAGCTGAGCCGGCTCGCTGCTGCCGAGCCCGGCCAGTTGTGCGCCATACAGCTCGTGCAGGCGTTGCAGCCAGCCGTCCTGCTCGCCCAATGCCCAGGCCTGATAGGTCCCGCTGGCGGTATCCGGCTGGTTGATCAGCTCTACCCGTTGCGGGCCGCGCAGGGCCAGCCAGCTGCCGGCCGGACAACGCCACAGGCGTTCGCCGATGCGCAGGGTTTTCTCGCCATGGGTCACCGCGATCAGTAACGGACCAAAAATCGGCGTGCGCTGCAGGCGCTGGGTCTGGAAGCAGTGGAATGACAGCAGGGGGAGGCTGGGCATGGACAATCCCTTGGGGCCATGAAGCAGAAAGCCCCGCCGGAGCGGGGCTTTCTTATAGCACGGGCGGGGGCTTACAGGCCGGCTGCGGCGCGCAGGGCTTCGACCTTGTCGGTCTGTTCCCAGGTAAAGGTAGTGAAGCTGTCGTTGCCGACGGTCTTCTGTTGCGGAGTGCGGCCGAAGTGACCGTAGGCGGCAGTGGCCTGGTACATCGGGTGCAGCAGGTCGAGCATGCGGGTGATGGCGTAGGGGCGCAGGTCGAAGACTTCGCGCACCAGCTGGATGATCCGCTCTTCGGCAATCTTGTGGGTGCCGAAGGTGTTCACCGAGATGGAGGTCGGCTGAGCCACGCCGATGGCGTAGGAGACCTGAATCTCGCAGCGCTCGGCCAGGCCGGCGGCAACGATGTTCTTGGCCACGTAGCGGCCGGCGTAGGCCGCCGAGCGGTCGACCTTGGACGGGTCCTTGCCGGAGAAGGCGCCGCCGCCGTGGCGGGCCATGCCGCCGTAGGAGTCGACGATGATCTTGCGCCCGGTCAGGCCGCAGTCGCCCACCGGGCCGCCGATGACGAACTTGCCGGTCGGGTTGATGTGGAACTGGGTGTCCTTGTGCAGCAGTTCGGCCGGCAGGGTGTGCTTGACGATCAGCTCCATCACCGCTTCCTTGAGATCGGCCTGGCTGATCTCCGGGTTGTGCTGGGTCGACAGCACCACGGCGTCGATGCCGACCACTTTGCCGTTCTCGTAGCGGCAGGTGACCTGGGATTTGGCGTCCGGGCGCAGCCACGGCAGCAGGCCGGACTTGCGCGCCTCGGCCTGGCGCTCGACCAGGCGGTGCGAGAGCACGATGGGCGCCGGCATCAGTACGTCGGTTTCGTTGCTGGCGTAGCCGAACATCAGGCCCTGGTCACCGGCGCCCTGGTCTTCCGGCTTGGCACGGTCGACACCCTGGTTGATGTCCGGGGACTGCTTGCCGATGATGTTCAGCACGCCGCAGGTGGCGCCGTCGAAGCCGACGTCGGAGTTGGTGTAGCCGATGTCGCAGATCACGCCGCGGACGATCTGCTCGAGGTCGACCCAAGCACTGGTGGTGACTTCACCGGCGACGATGGCCACGCCGGTCTTGACCAGCGTTTCCACCGCGACGCGGGCGTGCTTGTCCTGGGCGATGATGGCGTCGAGGACGGCATCGGAGATCTGGTCGGCGATCTTGTCCGGATGGCCTTCGGACACCGATTCAGAGGTAAACAGGGAGTATTCGCTCATTTCTTGGTCCTATCTGTCCTGCAAGGGTCAGTCCTGGGGTGAGTGGGTCAGGGTTTGGCGAAGTGCCGCACCTGGATCTGGAAACCGTTCTTCAGGCCCAGGTAGAGGCTTTCCCCTACCCGCAGCCCGGCTGCCTCGGCCCAGCGGGCCAGGTCGTCCTGCTCGAAACCCAGCCACAGGTCGCCACAGGCCTCGCGGGCCCAGGCCTGGTTATGGCTGCATAACTCGGTGATCAGCAGATGCCCGCCGCTGTTGATCAACGGGCTGAGCTGGCGCATGGCTTCGGCTGGTGCGGCGAAGTGGTGCAGCACCATGTTCAGTACCACGCAATCGACGGGGCTGTGCGGTTGCTGCAGGGCGTCGGCCAGTTGCAGCTGAACATTGCCCAGGCCTTCGCGCTCGCAGCGCTGGCGGGCCAGTTCGAGCATGGCCGGGCTGTTGTCCAGTGCGCTGACCTGGGCAAAACGCCGGGCCAGCTCGGGGAGAAAGGCGCCGTCGCCGGGGCCGACTTCCAGGGCGGTGGCCTGACGGGTCAGCGGCAGCGCATCGAGCAGGCTGAGCAGACTGTCGCGATACTGCGCCAGGCTGGCGATCAGGTCCTGCTGGGCCTGGAAGTTGCTGGCCATGCGCGCGAAGAACTCGCGGCTGGCTTCGGCGCGCTGGCCATGCACCGCGCGGATGCGCGCCTGCAGGTTGTCCGGCACAGGCAGCCTATCCAGCTCCTCAAGCAGCGCAGCATGCAGCGCACCACCCGGCAGGGCGCGACGGTAGAACACCGCATTGCCTTCGCGGCGTGTCGCCAGCAAACCAGCCTGGGCCAGCACTTTGAGATGGTGGCTCATGCCGGATTGGCCGATGGCGAAGATCTGCGCCAGCTCCAGCACGCCGAACGAGTCATTGGCCAGCGCGCGCAGTACCTGCAGGCGCAGGGGGTCGCCTGCCGCTTTGCAAAGGGCAGCCAGGTCGTCGGCGGGCTCGTGGTCGAGCGAAGGCAGCGGCAGGCTCATAGTCCGGGCAGTCTAGTCGGACATTTCGTGGTCAGCAACGGCAATATCAAAAATTCTTGATATTGCGCAAAGGCGCCGTGCGGCGCGTCGTCTGCTTTTACTGTTTGCCCCGGCAGGGGGTGGTGGGGGAAAATGCCGGCCTTTTCCGTGATCAGCCCCCCGCAGGAGATTAGCGATGCCCAGCCGTCGTGACCGAGCCAATGCCATCCGCGCCCTCAGCATGGATGCTGTGCAGAAAGCCAACAGCGGCCACCCGGGCGCGCCCATGGGTATGGCGGATATCGCCGAAGTGCTGTGGCGTGACCACCTCAAGCACAACCCGCAGAACCCGCAGTGGGCCGACCGCGACCGCTTTGTGCTGTCCAACGGCCATGGTTCGATGCTGATCTACTCGCTGCTGCACCTGAGCGGCTACGACCTGTCGATCGACGACCTGAAGAACTTCCGCCAGCTGCACAGCAAGACTCCGGGGCACCCGGAATACGGCTACACCCCGGGCGTGGAAACCACCACCGGCCCGCTGGGTCAGGGCATTGCCAACGCCGTGGGTTTCGCCCTCGCCGAGAAGGTGCTGGGCGCGCAGTTCAACCGTCCTGGTCACCAGATCGTCGACCACCACACCTACGTGTTCCTCGGCGACGGCTGCATGATGGAAGGCATCAGCCACGAGGTCTGCTCGCTGGCTGGCACCCTCGGTCTGGGCAAGCTGATCGCCTTCTACGACGACAACGGCATCTCCATCGATGGCGAAGTGCACGGCTGGTTCACCGACGACACCCCGGCGCGTTTCGAAGCCTACGGCTGGCAGGTGATCCGCAATGTCGACGGCCACGACGCCGAGGAGATCCAGACCGCGCTGCAAACCGCCCGTGCGGAAAGCGAGCGTCCGACGCTGATCTGCTGCAAGACGGTGATCGGCTTCGGTTCGCCGAACAAGCAGGGCAAGGAAGAGTGCCACGGTGCGCCGCTGGGCAATGATGAAATTGCCGCGACCCGTGCCCAGCTCGGCTGGAACCATGGCCCGTTCGAGATTCCCGCCGACATCTATGCCGAGTGGGATGCCAAGGCCGCCGGTGCTGCCCGCGAAGCCGAGTGGAATGAGCGCTTTGCGGCCTACGCTGCTGCCCATCCGCAGCTGGCTGCCGAGTTCAAGCGCCGCATGGCCGGTGAGCTGCCAGCCGACTTCGCCGAGAAAGCTGCCGCCTATGTCGCCGACGTTGCCGCCAAGGGTGAAACCATCGCCAGCCGCAAGGCCAGCCAGAACGCGCTGAACGCCTTCGGCCCGCTGCTGCCGGAATTCCTCGGTGGTTCGGCCGACCTGGCTGGCTCCAACCTGACCCTGTGGAAGGGCTGCCAGGGCGTACAAGCCGGCGATGCTTCGGGCAACTACCTGTTCTACGGCGTACGCGAGTTCGGCATGAGCGCGATCATGAACGGCGTGGCCCTGCACGGCGGTTTCATCCCGTACGGCGCGACCTTCCTGATCTTCATGGAATACGCGCGCAACGCCGTGCGCATGTCCGCGCTGATGAAGCAGCGCGTGCTCTATGTGTTCACCCACGACTCCATCGGTCTGGGTGAAGACGGCCCGACCCACCAGCCGATCGAGCAGCTGGCCAGCCTGCGTGGCACGCCGAACCTCGACACCTGGCGCCCGGCTGATGCCGTGGAGTCCGCGGTGGCCTGGAAATTCGCCATCGAGCGCGCCGACGGCCCGTCCGCGCTGATCTTCAGCCGGCAGAACCTGCCGCACCAGGCGCGCAGCGAGCAGCAGTTGGCCGATATCGCGCGGGGTGCCTACGTGCTCAAGGACTGCGCCGGCGAGCCGGAATTGATCCTGATTGCCACCGGTTCGGAAGTCGGCCTGGCCATGCAGGCGTTCGACAAGCTGACCGAGCAGGGCCGCAAGGTGCGCGTGGTGTCCATGCCATCGACCAGTGTGTTCGACCGCCAGGACGCCGCCTACAAGCAGGCCGTGCTGCCGGTCGAGGTGGGCGCGCGCATCGCCATTGAGGCTTCGCATGCCGACTACTGGTACAAGTACGTCGGTCTGGAAGGACGCATCATCGGCATGACCAGTTTTGGCGAGTCGGCCCCGGCCGCGCAGCTGTTCGAGGAGTTCGGCTTTACCGTCGAGAACATCGTTGCCACCGCCGACGAACTTCTCGACAGCTAAAAGACGCTGGAGGCTGGAGGCTGAAGGCTGAACGATAAGCGGCACGCGCTGTTTTCTCGTTCAGCCTTCAGCCTCCAGCCTTCGAGCGGCTTGTGACCAGGCAGGCCCCATGCAGAATCGATCTTATCGCGTCGCTCTCAACGGCTATGGCCGTATCGGTCGTTGCGTGCTGCGCGCCCTGCATGAGCGTGGGCCGGCGGCTGGCCTGGAGATCGTCGCGCTCAACGACCTGGCCGACCAGGCCAGCGTCGAGTACCTGACGCGTTTCGATTCCACCCATGGGCGCTTTCCCGGCGCGGTGGAGGTAGACGGCGACTGCCTGCACATCAATGGTGAGTGTGTGCAGGTGCTGCGCCACAGCACGCCGGAAGCCATCGACTGGGCGGCGCTGGGCATCGACCTGCTGCTGGAGTGCTCTGGACAGTACACCAGCCGCGAACAGGCCAGGCGTTTCATCAACGCCGGCGCACCGCGCGTGTTGCTCTCGCAGCCGATGGCCAGTGAGGCGGATATCGACGCCACCGTGGTCTATGGCGTCAATCAGCAGTGCCTGCGCGGCACGGAACAGCTGGTTTCCAACGCCTCCTGCACCACCAACTGCGGTGTACCGCTGCTCAAGCTGCTCAACGAGACAGTGGGTATCGAGTTCGTCTCGATCACCACCATCCACTCGGCGATGAACGACCAGCCGGTGATCGACGCCTACCACCACGAAGACCTGCGTCGCACGCGTTCGGCCTTCCAGTCGGTGATTCCGGTATCGACCGGCCTGGCCCGTGGCATCGAGCGCCTGCTCCCGGAGCTTTCCGGGCGTATCCAGGCCAAGGCTATCCGTGTGCCGACGGTGAATGTATCGTGCCTCGACATCACCCTGCAGATGGCCCGCGACACCACGGCCCAGGAGATCAACCAGTTGCTGCGCGAGGCCGCCCAGGCTGGGCCGCTCAAGGGGCTGCTGGCCTATACCGAGTTGCCGCACGCCAGCTGTGATTTCAACCATGATCCCCATTCCGCCATCGTCGATGGCAGCCAGACCCGCGTGTCCGGCCCGCGTCTGGTCAACCTGCTGGCCTGGTTCGACAACGAATGGGGTTTTGCCAACCGAATGCTCGACGTCGCGGCCCACTGGCTCGACGTTGCCGCTGCTACCAACCAGCCCAGATGAAGGACTGATGCCATGACTGTTTTGAAGATGACTGACCTCGACCTCGCTGGTAAGCGTGTGCTGATCCGCGAAGACCTCAACGTCCCGGTGAAAGAGGGCGTAGTGAAGAGCGACGCACGCATCGTCGCCTCGCTGCCGACCATCAAGCTGGCTCTGGAAAAGGGTGCGGCGGTCATGGTCTGCTCGCACCTGGGTCGTCCGACCGAGGGCGAATACTCCGAAGAGAACAGCCTGGCGCCGGTTGCCGCCTACCTGAGCAAGGCGCTGGGCCGCGAAGTCCCGCTGGTCAAGGACTACCTCGACGGTGTCGAGGTCAAGCCCGGCGAGGTCGTGCTGTTCGAGAACGTGCGCTTCAACAAGGGCGAGAAGAAGAATGCCGACGAGCTGGCGCAGCAGTACGCGGCGCTGTGCGACGTGTTCGTCATGGATGCCTTCGGTACCGCCCACCGCGCCGAGGGTTCGACCCACGGGGTAGCCAAGTTCGCCCCGGTAGCTTGTGCCGGCCCGCTGCTGGCCGCCGAGCTGGAAGCCCTGGGCAAGGCGCTGGGTAACCCGGCCAAGCCGATGGCGGCCATCGTCGCCGGCTCCAAGGTGTCGACCAAGCTGGACGTGCTGAACAGCCTGAGCCAGATCTGCGACCAGCTGATCGTCGGTGGCGGCATCGCCAACACCTTCCTCGCCGCTGCCGGTTTCCCGGTCGGCAAGTCGCTGTACGAAGCCGACCTGGTGGACACCGCCAAGGCCATCGCCGCCAAGGTCAGCGTGCCGCTGCCGGTGGATGTGGTGGTGGCCAAGGCCTTCGCCGAAGACGCCGCAGCGACCGTCAAGCGGGTGGCCGATGTAGCCGAGGACGACATGATCCTCGACATTGGCCCGCAGACTGCTGCGCAGTTTGCCGAGCTGCTCAAGGCCTCGCAGACCATCCTGTGGAACGGCCCGGTCGGCGTGTTCGAATTCGACCAGTTCGGCAACGGCACCCAGGCGCTGGCCCAGGCCATCGCCGAGAGCCCGGCGTTCTCTATTGCCGGCGGTGGCGACACCCTGGCGGCGATCGACAAGTACGGCGTGGCCGAGCAGATCAGCTACATCTCCACCGGCGGCGGCGCTTTCCTCGAATTCGTCGAGGGCAAGGTGCTGCCGGCAGTGGCTGTTCTGGAGTCACGCGCCTGATGGCGTGGAAGGCCATGGGCCGGCTGGTTCGTGGCCTGTTGCAGAGGAGCAGGTTTATGCGCAAACAGGTCAGTCTCTGGCTGTCGGGCGCGGTATTGGCAGGTTGTGCGACTACTCCGCAGCCCGGCCCCTGGCAACATTGGCAGTGCGACAGTGGCGTGGAGCTGCATTGGCGGCTGGTTGACGAGCAGGCCGAACTGCGTCTTGACGGTGCCCAGCGCTTGTACCGTCTGGCACAGCAACCGGCAGCCTCAGGCGCGCTGTACAGCGACGGCGAATTGGCCCTGCACACCAAAGGCGAACAGGGCCTGCTGTACTGGGTGGCCGACGATGACCTGATCGGCCGCGACTGCAAGGCGCAATAGGGCAGCAGCAAACCGCGCGGCACGCTGCAAGTAGACGCGAGAGTGCCGCCTGGGCTGTTTATTGCGGGCTTGCGGCTTGTCGCTGTTTTCAAGGCTTGAACCGAGTCTGCCGCTGCGGCAGGCTTGCACACGATTAACGACCCCCCATCGGGAGACTGGAAACTCATGGCACTTATCAGCATGCGTCAGATGCTCGACCACGCCGCCGAATTCGGCTATGGCGTGCCGGCCTTCAACGTCAACAACCTCGAGCAGATGCGCGCGATCATGGAAGCGGCCGACAAGACCGATTCCCCGGTGATCGTCCAGGCTTCCGCTGGCGCCCGCAAGTACGCTGGCGCGCCGTTCCTGCGTCACCTGATCCTCGCGGCCATCGAAGAGTTCCCGCACATCCCGGTGTGCATGCACCAGGACCACGGCACCAGCCCGGACGTCTGCCAGCGCTCGATCCAGCTGGGCTTCTCCTCGGTAATGATGGACGGCTCGCTGCGTGAAGACGGCAAGACCCCGGCCGACTACGACTACAACGTCCGCGTGACCCAGCAGACCGTAGCCTTCGCGCACGCCTGCGGTGTATCGGTGGAAGGCGAGCTGGGCTGCCTGGGCAGCCTAGAAACCGGCCAGGCCGGCGAAGAGGATGGTGTCGGTGCCGAGGGTATTCTCGACCACAGCCAGATGCTCACCGACCCGGAAGAGGCCGCTGACTTCGTCAAGAAGACCCAGGTTGATGCCCTGGCCATCGCCATCGGCACCAGCCACGGTGCCTACAAGTTCACCAAGCCGCCGACCGGTGACATCCTCGCCATCGAGCGCATCAAGGAGATCCACAAGCGCATCCCCAACACTCACCTGGTGATGCACGGCTCGTCTTCGGTGCCACAGGAGTGGCTGGCGATCATCAACCAGTACGGTGGCGACATCAAGGAAACCTACGGCGTGCCGGTCGAGGAAATCGTCGAAGGTATCAAGTACGGTGTACGCAAGGTCAACATCGATACCGACCTGCGCCTGGCCTCCACCGGTGCCATGCGTCGCATGATGGCCGAGCAGCCGAGCGAGTTCGACCCGCGCAAGTTCTTCGCCAAGACCATCGAGGCCATGCGCGACATCTGCATCGCCCGCTACGAAGCCTTCGGTACCGCCGGCAACGCCTCGAAGATCAAGCCGATCTCCCTGGAAGGTATGTACCAGCGCTATGCCAAGGGCGAGCTGGCCGCCAAGGTCAACTGAGCCTGGCCGATGGTCTAGTGGCATCCGTGCCGGGGCCTGCCATGCTGTAGGCAGGTCCTGTCACGGAGGTGCTTATGGCCCTGCTACGCGCCATCGGTTTCTGTTTTCTTCTGCTAGTCGCGCCGCTCGGTGCTTTCCTTGCCAGTTACCCGCAGCTGGTGGCTGATGCGCTGTCCCAGTGGCTGGGTACTGCGGTCAGTCGTGGCCAGCTGGGTTTGGCTTTCATGCTGCTGACGGCGCTCTGTCTGCGTATCGATCTGGGTGTGCGGCGTCGTTATCAGCAGCGCCAGGCTCTTGTGTCGAGCTGACGGCTAGCGGCTTTGCCCGGAGCAGTGCATGACGGCATTGCGTTATCTGCAGGGTTATCCGCTCCACCTGCAACAGCAGGTAGGCGTGCTGCTACAGCAGCAGCGTCTGGGTGACTACCTGGCCCAGCGTTATCCAGAGCGTCACGCCGTGCAGAGCGACAAGGCGTTGTACGCGCATTGCCTGCAACTCAAGCAGCGTTTCCTGCGCAGCGCGCCGGCCATCGACAAGGTGCTCTACGACAGCAAGCTGGATGTGCTGCGGCATGCGCTGGGCCTGCATACGGCGATTTCCCGGGTGCAGGGCGGACGACTCAAGGCCAAGAAGGAAATTCGCGTGGCCAGCCTGTTTCGCGAAGCGCCGGCGGCCTTTCTCGACATGATCCTGGTGCATGAGTTGGCTCATCTGCGCGAGAGTGAGCACAACAAGGCCTTCTACCAGCTGTGCCAACACATGCTGCCGGGTTACGCGCAGATCGAGTTCGACCTGCGTGCCTGGCTATGCTGGCGCGAAGCGACTCAGCAGACTGCCACGACCTGCCAGTAGCGTGGCGTGCCTTCCCGTTGCAGGCTGACTTCATCGCCTTCCTGCAGGCCGAGCAGTGCCTGGCCCAGCGGCGCCTGGGGGCTGATCACTTGCACGCGCAGGGCGTTTTGCTGCAGCCGTGTGCCGGCGGCCATGGGCAGCAGCCATAACCATTGGCACTGCTCCTGGGCATCCTGCAGGGCGACCAGGCTGGTCAGCTGAACGCGGCCTTGCTGATCGACCGGGCGCAGTTGCAGGTTGTGTAATTGCTGGAGGGCCTGGCGTATTTCCAGGCAGCGCTGCTGCTGGCCGTTGGCCAGGTAGGCGGCCTCCAAGCCGCGCGTGTCGTACTTGTTTTCGGCTTTGCTCTGCTCGTGGGTGGCCGCCTCGTGGCTGGCCTGCAAGGCACGTTCGGCCAGCTGCAGATCATCCTGCAGGTGCTCGTGCAACTGTTGCAGCAGCAGCGTCTTGTCGAACATCAGGCTTGCCAATAGCTGCGGCCGCGGCCGTCACTCTTGGCGCGATAGAGCTGCTGGTCGGCCTGCTGCAGGCACTGTTCCAGTTCCTCTCCCGTGGTCTGATGGATACCCGCGCTGAACGACAGTGGCGGTGCGCCGATGGCGTACTTGATGTGCGCACACTGTGCGCGCAGCTGTTGCAGGCTGTCCGCCAGTTGGGCGGCGGGTAGCGTGCTGAGCAGGGCGAATTCCTCTCCTCCCAGGCGGCCGATCAAGGCGTGTGGCAGGCACTGCCGAGCGGCCTGGGCAAAGCCCACCAGGGCGGCATCGCCACTGGCATGGCCAAACTGGTCGTTGATCTGTTTGAACAGGTCGAGATCGAGCATGGCTACGCTCAGACCCTGGCCCTTGCGTGCGGCCTGTTGCAGCTGGCGGCAGGCGTTGTCATAGAACGAGCGACGGTTGTGCAGGCCGGTCAGCGAGTCGAACTGCGCCGCCTGTTTGAGTGCGCGCAGCAGGTCACGACGTTCCAGCGTCGACATGACCCGGCAGTTGAGCTCTTCCGGACAGAAGGGTTTGCGCAGGAAGTCATCGGCACCGTGTTTGATGAATAGTGCGCTGAGCGAACCCTTGGCGTCGGCGGACAGGCCGAGAATGATCAGTTCGCTGCGGCGCATCTGCTGGCGCAGCAGTTTGACCAGCTCGAAGCCGCTGAGACCGGGCATGCTGTGGTCGACCAGAAACAGGTCGATATCCGGCTGCTCCTGGAGGATGCGCAGGGCTTCGTCGCCATCCACGGCATCGATGATCTGGTACAGGTGCGGAGTGAGTACCCGGCGAATGTAGTGGCGGGTTGCCTCGGAATCCTCGGCAATCAGGATCTTCACCTGGCAATTGCGTTCCAGACGGTGAATCAGGCGCAGCACGTAGTCGTAGGAGTGCTGGCTTTCCTTCAGCACATAGTCGACCACGCCCTTGAGCAGCAGCTCGTCGCGACGCTGTTCGTTATAGGAAGAACTGAGCACGATGCACGGCAGGCTGTACTGCAAGACCAGATCAACCACTTCGCCGTTGGGCGCGTCGGGCAGGTTGAGGTCGACGATGGCAGCGAAGAACAGGTTGGCCGAGGTTTCCAGCAACAGCTGTGCCTCGCCAAAACTGGCGCAGAACACCGGTTGTAGTGCGCCATCCTGGCGGAACAGATGCTCGAGTACCTTGAGCACCAGTGGACTGTCTTCGATGACCAGGATATTACGCACGATATTCTCCACGACGACGGGCCGATGATGGCACAGCCCGCGCAGGCCTGCCATCGCGCCCGCTTTCAAGGCAGGCGCAGAATTCGCCATGCGCCGAACAGTACCAGGGCGACGATCAGCAGGCCGATCAGCAGATCCGGGTAGGCCGAGCCGCTCCAGGCGACCAGGCCGGCGGCCAGCAGCAGTCCTAGATTGGCCAGGACGTCATTGGCTGAGAAGATCAGCGAGGCGCGCATGTGCGTACCGCCATGGCGCTGGCGGTGTACCAGCCATAGACAGGTCAGGTTCACGGCCAGCGCTGCACCGCCCATGGCCAGCATCAACGTGGACTGCGGCTCGCTGCCATACAGGAAGCGGCGCACGACATCCGCCAGGATCAGTACTGCCAGTGCGGCCTGAACCCAACCGGCATAATGGGCGGCGCGGCGCTGGCGTAGCAGATCATGACCCACGGCCCATAGTGCCAGGCCATACACGCTGGCATCGGCCAGCATATCCAGGCTGTCGGCCAGCAGGCCGCTGGACTGCGCCCACCAGCCGCCGAGCAGCTCGGCGACAAACATCAGCCCATTCAGCGCCAGCAGAATGCAGAGGGTCTGGCGTTGTGCCTGCGCAGTTGTCGGGTTGTCCGTTGCGTGGTCATCGCTGCGCAGGGGGCGTGACTCCAGGCAGCGCGCCGCCAGTTGGAGGTTTTCCACGGCTTGCTCCACGGCGCTGTTGGGGGCGGCAAGGCAGAGCAGCAGCTGGCGCTGTGACAGATCAATACGCAGTTGTTCGATACCCGCGATATCAGCCAGGGCCAGGCGCACCAGGCGTTCCTCGGCCGGACAATCCATCCGGCGTAATTCGTAGCGCAGCAGCCAGCCTTCGGCGGGGAGCGGAGCCTCAGCGCCCGGCGCGGTTGCCGCGCAGGTGTTTGGGCAGGTACAGGTGGGTTTGGACATGGCAGGGCTCCGGCAGCGTGGCCCGGGCAGGCTATGCTCTAGGCACGCAGGGTGACGGGGAGTACGGTGGTGTCCAGTGATTATGCAATCTATCGGCAACTGGTGTCGCAGCTGTTGGCCGGCGAAGAGCAGTTACCCAGCCTGCCGAGTATTACCCTGGCGATTCGTCGCGCGCTGAGCCAGGGGCAAGCCAGCCTGGCCGAGCTGGCGCGGCTGATCAGTCGTGATCCGGCGTTGACGGCGCTGCTGATCAAGTACGCCAGCAATCCGCTGCAGCGCTTGCGCCGGCCGGCTCGCAACCTGGTCGAGGCGCTGAACACCCTGGGTTTGCCGCAGGTCGACAGCATTACCATGCTGCACAGCGTGCGCAGCCTGTTCACCCTGCACAGTGCCGGGCACAAGAAGGTGTTCCTGCAGGTGTGGGAGCGCCTGCTCTTGCAGACCAGCCTGTGCTGTTTTCTGGCCCGGCGTCTGGTGGCGTTGCCGGTGGAACAGGCCATGCTGGTCAGTCTGCTCAGCGAGATTGGCAGCCTGGCGGTGCTTTCGGCCTTTCGTCAGAACATGGGCGAAGCGGAGCAGGGTATCTACCAGCGGCTGTGCGATGAGTATCGCGGTGGCCTGGGGGTGATCATGCTGCGCAAGTGGGGGGTGGCGGATGAGTACGTCGAGGTCATCCGTCATGCCGGCGACTGGCAGCATGGCGACGCGCTGCCGCTGGGCCTGCTGGATGTGCTCAACCTGGCGCGTTGGCATACGCTGCGCGCGCAGGGCGAGGCGGCGTTGCCCGCGCTGCAAAGCCTGGCCGCCTATGCCAAACTGCCGGCAGCACTGGATTTCATGGATGAGCGCGGCCAGCTGAACCTGGTCTCCGCGCATGCCGAGGAGATCCAGGCGATTCTCGATAGCCTGCGTTAGCGGCTTAGAGCTGGCGTACGCGCAGGCTGCGGCCCTTGATGCGCCCGTTGCTCAGCTGCTCCAGCGCCTGGCGGGCCAGCGCGCGTTCCACGGCGACCAGTGCCTGGTGGTCGAACAGGCTGATCTTGCCGATCTTGTCGGCGGGGATTGCGCCGTTGCCGGTCAGCGCGCCGAGGATGTCGCCGGGACGCAGCTTGTCCTTGCGTCCGGCGGCGATACACAGGGTGTGCATGGGCGGCAGCAGCGGCTCCAGGCTGGTTTTCAGGCCGGCCAGCGGGAACCAGGCGGCGGCCTGGCCTTGCAGTGCCTCGATGGCCTGCACGCGACGCGCTTCGGCGGGGGCTACCAGACTCACCGCCAGCCCCGTTTCGCCGGCCCGCCCGGTACGTCCGATACGGTGTACATGCACTTCCGGGTCGCGGGCCAGTTCGACATTCAGCACCAGTTGCAGGCCTTCGATGTCCAGGCCGCGCGCCGCCACATCGGTGGCTACCAGGACGCTCAGGCTGCGGTTGGCAAACAGTGCCAGTACCTGGTCGCGTTCGCGCTGTTCGAGGTCGCCATGCAGGGCTGCGGCGGAAATCTTCTCGGCTTCCAGACGGGCCACCAGCTCGTCGCATTGCAGGCGGGTGGCACAGAAGGCCACCGCGGGTTGCCGGCGGAAATGCCGCAGCAGGTGCAGTACGGCGTCGTAGCGCTGTTCGGCCTGGATCTCGTAGAAACGTTGCTCGATCTGCGTATTGTCGTGCTGAGCCTGTACTTCGACACGCGCCGGGTCGCGCAGGAAGCGGGCCGCCAGTTGCTCGATGGCTGGCGGGTAGGTGGCCGAGAACAGCAGGGTCTGGCGCCGCGTCGGGGTTTGCGCGATGACCTCGGCAATGCTGTCGATGAAACCCATGTCGAGCATGCGGTCGGCTTCGTCAAGCACCAGGGTATTCAGCCCGGAGAGGCTCAGCGTGCCCTTGCGCAGGTGTTCCTGGATACGCCCTGGCGTGCCGACGATGATGTGTGCGCCATGCTCCAGTGAACCGATCTGTGGGCCGAAGGGGACGCCACCACACAGGGTCAGCACCTTTATATTCTCGGCGGCGCGCGCCAGGCGGCGGATTTCCTTGGCCACCTGATCGGCCAGTTCGCGAGTCGGGCAGAGTACCAGCGCCTGGCAGCCAAAGTAGCGCGGGTTGATCGGCTGCAGCAGGCCGAGGGCGAAGGCGGCGGTTTTCCCGCTGCCGGTCTTGGCCTGGGCGATCAGGTCGCGCCCCTTGAGGATCAGCGGCAGGCTGGCGGCCTGGATCTCGGTCATCTGCTGGTAGCCCAGGCTGGACAGGTTGGCCAGCATGGCCGGGCTCAGGGACAGGGAAGAAAAGGCGAGGGTCACGATGCAGCCTGCAGAATAAGGAGGCACTAGTGTAACAGCTGGCGACCAGCCTGCTTGAGCCGGCGATCACCGGCACTGGGCGACCATTTGCCAGCGGCGGCCAGCGCAGGGCGCTGGTATCATGCATCGGATAAGGGGTGGGAGTATGTCTGTACCCCTGTACCGGGCGGCTGTTCTGCCGGTCTGGTGACAAGGCGATATCCTGGCAGGTGGCTTGATGCTGAAGCGAATTGCGGTAGCCGATGTGCGTGTCGGCATGTACATCCAGGAGTTCTGCGGGTCATGGATGGATCATCCGTTCTGGAGGAGCAAGTTCGTGCTGTCCAGCCAGGCGGACCTGCGGCGGATTCGCGAGAGCAGTATTGGCGAGCTGTGGATCGATACCAGCAAGGGCCTGGATGTCGCCGCGGGTGTGCAGGCGCAGACGGCTGAGGAGGCCGCTGCCGAGGTCGAGCAGCGGCTGCTGGCTGCCGCGCAGGATACTCCGCCACCGCGCGCCAGCATGGCCGAGGAAGCCCAGCGTGCGCTGAAGCTCTGCCAGCGCTCCAAGCAGGCGGTGATGGCCATGTTCAGCGATGCGCGCATGGGCCGGGCAATTGGCGTCGAACAGGCCGGCGAGCTGGTTGAGGAAATCACCGAATCGATCATCCGTCACCCCAATGCGCTGATCAGCCTGGCGCGCCTGAAAAATGCCGATGAATACACCTACATGCACTCGGTGGCGGTCTGTGCGCTGATGATTGCCCTGGCTCGCCAGTTGGGTCTGGAGGAGCGCCAGGTGCGTGAAGCCGGGCTGGCCGGGCTGCTCCACGACATCGGCAAGATGGCGGTGGACGATCAGATTCTCAACAAGCCTGGCAAGCTCACCGAAGCCGAGTTCGTTGCGGTCAAGGCGCATCCCGAGGCAGGCAGTCGCATTCTCCTGGAGAGCAAACAGGTCAGCGCGCTGGTGGTGGATGTCTGCCTGCACCACCATGAAAAAGTCGACGGTACGGGCTACCCGCATCGCCTGAATGGCGAGCAGATCAGCCTGTTCGCCAAGATGGGCGCCGTGTGCGATGTCTACGATGCGATTACCTCGGATCGCCCCTACAAGAAAGGCTGGGACCCGGCGGAGTCGATCCGCAAGATGGCCGAATGGAGCAAGGGGCATTTCGACGAGGCGGTCTTCCAGGCCTTCGTCAAGTCGGTGGGCATCTACCCGGTGGGCGCGCTGGTACGTTTGCAGAGCGGGCGCCTGGCGGTGGTGGTGGAGCAGCACGAGAAGTCGCTGCTGACGCCCAAGGTCAAGGTGTTCTTTTCCGCCAAGTCACGCCTGCCGTTGCCGCAGGAAATCGTCGACCTGGCCAAATGGGCCGGCCAGGAGAAGATCATCGGACGCGAAGACCCACAGGAGTGGGGGTTCCGCAACCTCGACGAGTTGTGGAGCGGTTTGCCCGAGCCGCGTGCCTGAGCAGACGGCTGCGCGCTGCGGCACGTCTGGCAAAATGCGCGGGATGATTTGACCGCCGCGCGGCACTGCGGCACCGTGCGGCGATGTTTTCCACGCACCGCGCCCAGCCATGCAGCACATTCTGATTGTCGAAGACGAAGCCGCGATTGCCGATACCCTGCTGTTTGCCCTGCAGGGTGAGGGCTTTCGCACCAGTTGGGTAAGCCTGGCGGGCGACGCACTGGCACTGCATGCGCGTGAGCCGGCCGACTTGTGGATTCTCGATGTCGGCTTGCCCGACATGAGCGGTTTCGAGGCGTGCAAGCAGTTGCGGCGCAGCAGCGAGGTGCCGGTGTTGTTCCTCACCGCGCGCAATAGCGAGATCGACCGCGTGGTCGGCCTGGAGATTGGTGCCGACGACTATGTCAGCAAGCCGTTCAGTCCGCGCGAAGTGGCGGCGCGGGTCAAGGCCATCCTCAAACGGGTACGCCCGGCTGTCGCGCAGCCAGCGGCCGCCGCACCCGAGGTCTTCCACTATGATGCGTTGCGTCAGCAGATCAGCTATCACGGCCATGTGCTGGCCCTGACTCGCCATGAATTGCGCCTGCTGCACTGCCTGTTGCAACAGCCGGAGCGGGTGTTCAGCCGCGAGCAGCTGCTGCAGGCCAGTGGTGTGAGTGCCGAAGCCGGCTATGAGCGAACCATCGACAGTCATATTCGCGCCTTGCGCAGCAAGCTGCGTCAGGTACGCGACAGCAGTGAGGCGATCCATACCCATCGTGGCCTGGGCTACAGCCTGAGGCTGCAATGAGCGGGCTGCGCCTGCCCGGCATGCCGCTGGGGGTACGCATCTTTCTGGTGTACTTCTGTTTCGTCGGGCTGGCCGGCTGGTTCGTGCTGTCCACGGTGATGGAGGAAATTCGCCCCGGAGTCCGGCAAAGCACCGAGGAAACCCTGGTCGACACCGCCAACCTGCTGGCCGAACTGCTGCGCGACGACCTGCGTGACGGCCGCCTGCACGAGCGCGACTGGCAGGCCTTGTTCCAGGCCTATGGGCAGCGCCAGCCGCAGGCGCAGATCTGGGACATCGCCAAGAACAGTGTCAGCCACCGTATCTATGTCACCGATGCACAGGGCCGCGTGCTGCTCGATTCCAGCGGTGTGGCGGTGGGCCAGGACTATTCACGCTGGAATGATGTCTACCTGACCCTGCGTGGCCAGTATGGCGCGCGCTCCAGTCGCGAGGTTGCCGATGACCCGCAATCCTCGGTGATGTATGTGGCAGCGCCGATCCGCGACGCCGGGCGGATCATTGGCGTGGTCTCGGTGAGCAAGCCCAGCCGTACCCTGCAACCCTACATCGAACGCTCGCAACGGCGCCTGGCCTGGTTTGCCGCAGGTTTCAGCCTGCTCGGCCTGCTCGTCGGTGCGGCGCTGTCCTGGTGGCTGAGTGCGGCGTTGCGCCGCCTGACCGGCTATGCCGTGGCGGTGGCCGCCGGCCAGCGTGCCAGCCTGCCGCAGGGGCGGGGTGGCGAACTGGGCCAGCTGGCCCGCGCCCTGGAGCAGATGCGCGCCGAGCTGGACGGCAAGGCCTACGTCGAGCACTACGTACATACCCTGACCCATGAACTGAAAAGCCCGCTGGCGGCCATTCGAGGTGCCGCCGAACTGCTCGAGGGCGAGATGCCGGCGGCGCAGCGCCAGCGTTTCCTGGGCAATATCCAGCAGGAAAGCGCCCGTCTTCAGCAGCTGATCGAGCGCCTGTTGGGGCTGGCTCTGGTGGAGCAGCAGCAGAGCCTGCAGCAGGTCCAGCCGGTGGCGCTGCGGGCGCTGTGCGAGCAGCTCTGCCAGGGACAGGCCGCGCGCTTGCAGCGTGCCGGGCTGCACTGTACCTGGCAGATGGATGAGTCGCTGCAGGTGCTCGGCGAGCCCTTCCTGTTGCAGCAGGCGCTGGCCAACCTGCTGGACAACGCCATCGACTTCAGTCCGTCCGGCGCTACCCTGGAATGGCGTGCCGAGCGCCAGGGCGAACAGCTGTGCGTGCGGCTGTTCAATCCTGGCCAGGCGATTCCCGAGTATGCCCTGGCACGCCTGACCGAGCGCTTCTACTCGCTGCCGCGGCCGGGCAGCGGGCGCAAGAGCACCGGCCTGGGCCTGAACTTCGTTGCCGAGGTCGCCGCGCTGCATGGTGGGCGCCTGGAGGTGGGTAACGTGGCAGGTGGCGTGCAGGCCAGTCTGTGCTTGCCGGCGGCCTGAGCCGGCCTGCACAGGTTCTACACACACTCTGCACCAGACCTGCATAAAACCTGCATCGGGCGGCTGCACGCTAGGCCTGTCTGCCCCTAGGGCCTTGTGCAGGAGTGCCGCGATGAACCGAGAAATGACTGTGAAGCTGGGCCTGGTCGCCTTGCTGATGATGTTACTGATGATCCCGCTGCTGCTGATCGGCGGCCTGGTCGAGGAGCGCCAGGGACTGCGTGATCGGGTCCTGGAGGATATCGCCAACAGCGCCAGTCGCCAGCAGCAGGTGATCGGCCCGTTGCTGGTGCTGCCCTATCGCAAGACCGTGCGCGAATGGAAAACCCACGCCAAGACCGGGCAGCGCTATGAGGAAAGTCATGTCCGCCAGGGACGCCTGTATTTCCTTCCGGAACGCCTGCAGGTGACCAGCGAGGTGAGTAGTGAGCCACGCAGCCGGGGTATCTACCAGGCCCTGCTGTACCACAGCCGCAACCAGTTCAGCGGGCATTTCCAGGTGCCGGCGAACTACGGGATTAGCGCCGACTGGGCCGACTATGTCTTCGATACGCCCTATCTGAGCGTGGGAATCAGCGATATCCGTGGCATTGAAAGCAGCCTGCAGCTGCGCTGGAACGAACAGACCCTGGCGTTTGCCCCGGGTTCGGGGGAGCTGTTGCTGGAGTCCGGTGTGCACGCCGATCTGCCATTGCCATCGACCGCCGGGCAACAGCTGGCGTTTACCTTCGACCTGGCCCTGCAGGGTACCCGGCAGCTCGCCCTGAGCCCCCTGGGGCGGGACAGTCAGTGGCAGATGCGAGCCGACTGGCCGCATCCGAGCTTCGTCGGCCAGTTCCTCCCGCAGCGTCGTGAAGTGACGGCAGAGGGCTTCACGGCACACTGGCAGAGCAGTTTCTTTGCCACCAACTATGAGGAGCGCCTGCAGGCCTGCCTGGGGCACCGGCATTGCCTGAGCGACAGCGACAACCCCTTTGCGGTGAGCTTCATCAACCCGGTCGATCAGTACCTTAAGAGCGAGCGGGCGATCAAATACGCGTTGCTGTTCATCGCCCTGACCTTTGCCGGTTTCTTTCTTTTCGAGGTGCTCAAGCGCCTGGCGGTACACCCTATGCAATACGGCCTGGTCGGGCTGGCCCTGGCGCTGTTTTACCTGCTGCTGCTGTCGCTGGCCGAGCATGTGCCGTTTGCCCTGGCCTACCTGCTGGCGGCGGCAGCCTGCGTGTTGCTGCTGGGCATCTATCTCAGCGCGGTATTACGCAGTGCCTGGCGGGGCGGTGCCTTTGCCCTGGCCCTGGGACTGCTGTATGGCTTGCTGTATGTCCTGCTGGATGCCGAGGACTACGCCCTGCTGATGGGCTCGCTGCTGGTATTCGGCCTGCTGGCCGGGGTCATGCTGCTGACGCGCCGGCTGGACTGGTACAGCCTGGGCAGGGGGGCGTGAGCATGCCTGCGTCTCCCGCGTGGTGGTTGCGCCTGGTGCGTCTGGGCGGCTGTTATCTGCTCGGCCTGATTGCCGTAGGGCTGCTGCTGGTGGCGTTGCTGATGACCGGGCAGTTCCGTGTGGTGGCGCTCTGGCAGGCCAGTGGCCTGCCCCTGGCGCTGCTTCTGGAGCGTCTGCCTGGCGAGTTCTGGCAGGCCCTGCTGGGCCTGCCGCTGCACAGCCAGCCCGTGGCCTTGCGTTCGTTGCTGCAGTTTCTGCTGGCCTACGCGCAGCTGGCCTGCCTGCCGGCAGGGCTGTGTTACTGGCTGTGGTATCGGCGATGAGTGGCCTGCGCGAAGAGCGCCGGCAGGGTCGCCGCCTGGCCTGCTGGCTAGCCTGGCACTGGCGGGGTGCGACCAAAGGAGGGGCATGCCGTTGCGAACCGTGCGCCAGGCCTCTAGCGCGGGCCTGGGCGTCGCTTGATGGGCGGCCGCCAGGGAAATCCTGCGACGAAAGTCTGACTGGTTGAATTGCCGGCGGCTGCTAACTTGAACTCTGTATAACAAAAACAACACGCGGAGGTCCCTCATGTCCTTGTCAAAAGAACAGGCAGCAACTGCCTACTGGAAAGAAAACCTACGGCTCATGCTGGGGCTGCTGGCGGTGTGGTTCGCGGTGTCGTTCGGCGCCGGCATCCTGTTCGTCGAGCAGCTCAACGCTATTCAGTTCTTCGGCTTCCCCCTGGGCTTCTGGTTTGCCCAGCAGGGTTCCATCTACGTGTTCGTGCTGATGATCTTCTTCTACGTGTGGAAGATGAATCAGCTCGATCGCAAATACGATCTGCACGAAGAGTGAGTCGACGAGCATGGCTACCCAAACCCTGATTTACCTGTTTGTCGGTGCGACCTTCGCGCTGTACATCGGCATTGCCTTGTGGACCCGTGCCGGCTCCACCAGCGAGTACTATGTGGCCAGCAAAGGCGTACACCCGGTACTCAACGGCATGGCCACCGGTGCCGACTGGATGTCCGCAGCGTCCTTCATTTCCATGGCCGGGATCATCGCTTTCGCCGGTTACGATGGTTCGGTCTACCTGATGGGCTGGACCGGCGGTTATGTGCTGCTGGCCATGTGCCTGGCGCCCTACCTGCGCAAGTTCGGCAAGTTCACCGTGCCGGACTTCATTGGTGAGCGCTATTACTCCAAGGCCGCACGGCTGGTCGCCGTGGTCTGCGTGATCTTCATCTCCTTCACCTACGTCGCCGGGCAGATGCGTGGCGTCGGTATCGTCTTCTCGCGCTACCTGGAAGTGAGCATCGAGACCGGCGTGGTGATCGGCATGGCGATCGTGTTCTTCTACTCCGTACTCGGTGGCATGAAGGGCATCACCTATACCCAGGTGGCACAGTACTGCGTGATGATCTTTGCCTACATGGTGCCGGCTATCTATGTGTCGATGATGATCACCGGCAACCCGATTCCGCAGCTGGGCTTTGGCAGCGAGGTTAGCGGTACCGGGCAGAGCGTTGTTGAACGCCTCAACGGGCTGGGTGCCGAGCTGGGCTTTACCGCCTACACCGATGGCAGCAAGTCGATGACCGACATGTTTTTCATCACCATGGCGCTGATGGTCGGTACTGCGGGTCTGCCGCACGTGATCGTGCGCTTCTTCACCACGCCGACCGTGCGTGACGCGCGCAAGTCGGCGGGTTACGCGCTGCTGTTCATTGCCATTCTCTACACTACCGCGCCGGCCCTGGCGGCCTTTGCGCGCACCAACCTGTTGTCCACCGTACCCAATGCCAGCTACCAGGAACTGCCGAGCTGGTTCAAGACCTGGGAAAACGCTGGCCTGATCGGCTGGATGGACAAGAACAACGACGGCATCATCCAGTACGGTCCGGGCGCTGCCTTTGCCGGCAAGCCGGAATTCACCGGCGAGCGCGGCGAGAATGGCGAACGCCTGCTGAAGAACCCGGCGACTCCGGCCGAGACCGAGCTGTACGTGGACAACGACATCATGGTTCTGGCTAACCCGGAAATCGCCAATCTGCCGGGCTGGGTAATCGCGCTGATCGCCGCCGGTGGTCTGGCTGCCGCCCTGTCTACCGCTGCGGGTCTGTTGCTGGTGATTTCCACGTCGATCTCCCATGACCTGCTGAAGAGCACCCTGCGTCCGAACATCAGCGAGAAGGGTGAACTGCTGGCTGCGCGTCTGGCGGCCGGCGTGGCTGTGGTGGTCGCCGGTTTGTTCGGTATCTACCCGCCGGGCTTCGTTGCCCAGGTGGTGGCCTTTGCCTTCGGTCTGGCGGCTGCGTCGTTCTTCCCGGCCATCGTCATGGGGATCTTCTCGAAGAAGATGAACAAGGAAGGGGCGATTGCCGGCATGGTGGTGGGCCTGGCCTTCACCTTCAGCTACATCGTCTACTTCAAGTTCATCAACCCGACTGCCACCGCAGCCGACTGGTGGTTCGGTATCTCGCCGGAAGGCATCGGTACCTTGGGTATGCTGTTCAACTTCGCTGCTGCGGTTATCGTTGCCAAGCTGACCTCGGCACCGCCGGAGCGTATCCAGCACCTGGTCGAAGACATCCGTGTACCGCGTGGTGCCGGTGCCGCCATCGACCACTGAGTAGACCAGCATGACCTTCAACGCCCCGGCTTGCCGGGGCGTTTTTGTTGGTGTCGCGTATGGGGCAAGGCGGCCTGTTCAGGCCTCGGGCGTTGGGCTGATCTGGATGCGATTACGGCCCTGCTGCTTGCTCTGGTAGAGCGCCTGGTCGGCCAGGCGCAACAGGTCGTCGGTGGCCTGTCGGGTATTGTCGGCTATACCAATGCTCAGCTCGATGGGCGCGCTCCCTGGCGCACAGTGTTCTTGCAGATAGCCTTGCAGGCGTTTTGCCAGGCTGGCCAGGCCGGTCGCGTTGCTGTCGCGGGCGGCTAACACGAACTCGTCACCACCCAATCGGGCCAGGTAATCCTGCTGTCGTGACAATGTGCGCAGGGCTGCAGCCAGCAGCTGCAGCGCCTGGTCGCCACGTTCATGGCCATGCTGGTCATTGATTCGCTTGAAATGATCGATATCGATGACCATCACGGCCAGGCGGCCACTTGGCTCGCTTTGTAGTTGCTGCCAGCAGCGCGCGAAACCACGACGATTGAGCAATCCGGTGAGCGGGTCGGTGTCGGCCAGTTCCTTGAGGTCGCTGATCTGCTGCTGGCGACTGGCGGCTTCCTGGCGCAGTTGCTGTAACTCCAGGGTCAGGTGCAGCTGCAAGGAGATGGCTTCGCTGATCAGTTGCAGGCGTTGCCGGGTGGCGTCGTCCAGCGGCCGCCGTTGCTGGCTGGCCGCACACAGTGTGCCAAGGGTTTTCTCGCCGTGGACCACCGGCAAGACGATGAAGCTGCGAATGCCCATGGCCACTCCGGGGGTGTCAGGAAACAATTGCTCCATGCAGTCGCTGTGCTGTATGCCCTGGCTGAACATGTGCCGGCACAACGATTGGCTCCAGGCGCTCTCGGCACCTTCGTACAGAGGCAGCTCCGGGTCGGCATCGACCAGGATGACCCGCTGCAGCTGGGTATTCCAGTCGATCACGGTGATGAAGCTGGCCTGCATGCCGCACAAGTCCTTGACCAGCCTGAGCAGTGGTCGTGAAAGCGCTTCAAGCATGCGGTCGGCAGACGGATCGCTCATCCACAGGACTCATTCAGAAGGAAATACTGCAAGCGTAGTGCGCTCCGGCAGGCTATTCCATCGTGCATCCGTCGGCCTCGCTGGCGAGTAATGCCGCCTTGCGGGCCAGGCCCCAGCGATAGCCGGCCAGGCCGCCATCGGCAGCCAGCACGCGGTGACAGGGCACCAGCAGGGCCACCCGATTGCTGGCGCAGGCGCGGGCGACCGCACGTGGGTGGCTGCCCAGGCGGGCCGCCAACTGGCTGTAGCTTTCGGTGCGGCCGCAGGGAATCTCCTGCAGGGCGCTCCAGACGCGCTGTTGGTAGGGCGTGCCGGTTAGGTCGAGGGGCAGGGCAGGGGGGTGTCCGGGGTCCTGCAGGTACTGCTGTATGGCCGTCAACGCGTCGTGCAGGCTGCCGTCGCTGCATAGCGCGGCGTCCGGATAGGCGGCCAGCAGTTCAGCGCACAGGGCTTGCGGCTGATCGCCCAGTGCCAGCCAGGCAATGCCGCGCGGGGAAGCGGCCAGCAACAGCTGGCCCAGCGCACAGGGCGCCAGTTGGTAGTGCAGGGTGGGCGTCATGCCGGGGGTCTCCATGGCCAGGCCTGGGCTACAGTGTGCGCCTGCGGCGCGTTGGGTCAAGCCGTGCGGCTATCGCGCTGTCGGCAATTGCCGTATAACAGGCGCCATGTGCCGTTGCCGAGCCCTGCGCCGAACTCCATGAAGACCCCGAAACGCCTGCAGCCGTTGCTGGAAGACGGCCTGATCGACGAAGTGATTCGCCCGCTGATGAGCGGTAAGGAAGCTTCGGTGTACGTGGTGCGCTGTGGCGACGAGCTGCGCTGCGCCAAGGTCTACAAGGAGGCCAACAAGCGCGGTTTTCGCCAGGCCGTGCAGTATCAGGAAGGGCGCAAGACGCGTAACTCGCGTGATGCACGGGCCATGGCGCGCGGCAGCAAGTACGGGCGCAAGGAGCAGGAGGAAGCCTGGCAGAACGCCGAGGTGGCCGCGCTGTTCCGCCTGGCCAATGCCGGGGTGCGGGTGCCCAAGCCCTATGACTACCTGGACGGCGTGCTGCTCATGGAGCTGGTCGATGACGGTTACGGTGATGCCGCGCCGCGCCTCAACGATGTCGACCTGCTGCCCGAGGATGCCCGCGAGTTCCACGCCTTCATGATCGGCGAGATCGTCAAGATGCTCTGTGCCGGCCTGGTGCATGGCGACCTTTCCGAGTTCAACGTGCTGCTCGACCCTTACGGGCCAGTGATCATCGACCTGCCGCAGGCGGTGGACGCGGCGGCCAACAATCACGCCTTCAGCATGCTGCAGCGTGACGTGCGCAACATGGCCGAGTATTTCGGCCAGTTTGCCCCCGAGCTGCTCGACACCCGTTATGCCGAGGAAATGTGGGCGCTGTTCGAAGAAGGCAAGCTGACGCCCGACAGCCCGCTGACCGGTAAGGTCGAGGAAACGCAGGACAGTGCCGATGTGCAGGCCGTACTGCGCGAGATCAAGGCGGCGCTGGCCGACGAGGCGCGCCGTCAGGCCGCCCTGCAGGCCGATGACCAGGAAGCGCCGGAGCCGACGCCGCCCTGGGCGCGTTGAACGGCTAAACGGCGGCGTTGTCCCAGTCGCCAGGTTCCTGCTGTCGAGTCTTGCCATGTTGCTGCGCCTGTTTTGCCTGCTGTGCTGCCTGAGCCTGCCGAGCTTCGCCTGGACGGCGGCACAGCGCTGCCCGGCTGGTCAGGCACTGGTCTGTGTCGGGCTGTGTCTGTGTGTGGACGAGCAGTCGCCGCTGCATCGCGGTGTACAGGAAGTGGCCGTGCCAGGCTTGCGCGACTGGATCATCGCTTCCCGGCAGCGCGCCCTGGCGGCGGGCACCCAGCCGATCCCCGCCGCCCTGCGTGAAGCCCTGGCTGGCTATTTCGATCGCGCCCTGCTGGAGCAGGTGCGCTACCGGGTCGGCGATCCCAACCCGACCAGCCTCAGCCATGGTGTGCTGCAGAACCCGGACATCAATGCCATCACCCTGATCGACGTCGTGATCTTCCAGCATGCCCACGAGGCCGAGCAGGACGTGGCGCTCTGGGCGCACGAGCTGCTGCATGTGCAGCAGTACCTGGAACTGGGCGTGGAGGGCTTTGCCGCACGTTACCTGAGTGACCCGGACAGCCTGGAGCGTCCGGCCTATGCCTTGCAGAACGAGGTGCGCCTGGCGCTCAGGAGGCGCAACAGGCTCCCTGCTCCAGGCCCCTGAGGATCGGGCAGTCGGCCCGCTGGTCGCCCTGGCAGCTATCGGCCAACTGGCGCAGGGTATCGCGCAGGCTGCTCAGTTCGGCGATGCGCTGCTCCAGATTGGCGATATGTTGCAGGGCCAGGGCCTTGACCTCGGCGCTGCTGCGCTGCTGGTCCTGCCACAGGCCGAGCAGCTGACCGACTTCCTCCAGGGAAAAGCCCATGTCACGGGCATGCTTGATGAAGTTGAGCCGGCGTAGGTCGTCTTCGCCGTACTGCCGGTAGCCGTTGGCGCTGCGTCCGGCTGCCGGCAGCAGGCCGATCTGTTCGTAGTGGCGCAGCATCTTGGCGGAAAGCCCGCTGCGCCGGGCGGCCTGACTGATATTCATACGGCCTCCGTGACGAGTTGCTGCAAGGCCGTGGCATCCAGGGTTTCCGTGGCCAGCAGCTGGCGGGCGGCGCGCTCCAGCAGGGCACGGCGGGCTTCAAGCAGTTGCAGGCTGCGTGCAAAGGCATGGTCGATCAGCGCGCGGATCTCTTCGTCGATCGCTGTGGCGGTATTGGGCGAGTAGTCGTGCCGTGTCTGCCAGCCCGCCAGGTCGTTCGCCAGGAAGGCCTGCGGTTCGCGTTCCAGGGCGATATGTCCGAGGCGTTCGCTCATGCCGTAGCGGGTCACCATGGCCCGTGCGATGTCGGTTACCTTGGCCAGGTCATCGGCGGCGCCGGTGGACAGCTGGCCAAACACCAGCCATTCCGCGGCGCGCCCGCCAAGCAGTACGGCCATCTTGTCCTGCAGCTCGTCACGGGTCATCAGGAAGCGGTCTTCGGTAGGCCGCTGGATGGTGTAGCCCAGCGCACCCATGCCGCGCGGAATGATCGACACCTTATGTACCTTGTCGCTGCCCGGCAAGGCCATGGCCACCAGGGCGTGGCCCATTTCGTGATAGGCGACCACTTCGCGCTCGCGGGGGTTGAGCAGGCGATTGCGCTTTTCCAGACCGGCGACTATGCGCTCGATGGCCGCGGTGAAATCATCCATCGCCACCGCATCGGCCTGGCGGCGGGTCGCCAGCAGGGTCGCTTCGTTGACCAGGTTGGCCAGGTCGGCGCCGGTGAAACCGGGGGTCAGTGCGGCGATCTGCTGGGGGTCGACATCGTCGGCCAGCTGCGCCTTGCGCAGGTGCACGGCGAGAATCTGCACACGCCCGGCACGGTCCGGGCGATCGACCAGCACCTGGCGGTCGAAGCGTCCGGCGCGCAACAGCGCCGGGTCGAGGATCTCCGGGCGGTTGGTGGCGGCGAGCAGCACCAGGCCGCCGCGGCTGTCGAAGCCGTCGAGCTCGGCCAGCAACTGGTTGAGGGTCTGCTCCTTCTCGTCATGCCCGCCGCCCAGCGGGCCAACGCCACGGGCACGGCCGAGGGCGTCCAGCTCGTCGATGAAGATGATCGCCGGTGCCTGGGCGCGGGCCTGCTCGAACAGGTCGCGGACCCGTGCGGCGCCGACACCGACGAACATTTCGACGAACTCCGAGCCGGAGATGGAGAAGAAGGCCACCCCGGCCTCGCCGGCCACGGCCTTGGCCAGCAGGGTCTTGCCGGTGCCGGGCGGGCCAACCAGTAGGATGCCCTTGGGCATGCGTCCACCGAGTCGGCCATAGCCCTGGGGGTCCTTGAGGAAGTTGACGATTTCCTGCAGTTCTTGCTTAGCCTCGTCGACACCGGCGACATCGGCAAAGCTCACCCGGATGTCGGTTTCCACATAGACCCGCGCGCGACTCTTGCCGATCTGCAGCATGCCACTGCCGCCCATGCTGCCCAGGCGCTTGAGCAGGAACAGCCAGATGGCGAAGAACAGCAGGGCCGGCACCACCCAGGACAGCACATCGCGCAGCAGGGTGCTTTCCAGCTTGCCGCTGTAGCGCACCGGGTACTGTTCGAGCAAGGCGGCCAGCTGGGGTTCCACGCGCAAGGTGGTGAAGCGCAGTTGGCCACCGCTGAGGGGTTCCTTGAGGCGGCCTTCGATCTGCCGTTCGCTGATGGCCAGTTCGCTGATGCGGCCTTCCTTGAGTTGGCTGACGAACTCGCTGTAGGCAATGCGTGCGACCGGCTGCTGGTTGTCCAGCAGGCTTTGCAGGAGCAGAAAGGCGATCACGGCGATCAGCCAGTAACTGATGTGGAAAGGGGCGTGCTGTCTCATCAACCGTTCCATCGCGTCATGGGCCAGGCCGCCATTATGCGCAGAAAGCCGTGACGCCGCCTGACCGGGATCAGCGCCCGCCGCGGATATTCAGGGTCACGCCCAGTTCGGCGGCGATGGCCAGCGGCAGCAGCAGGGTATCCAGTAGCAGGCTGGCTGGCAGGTCCAGTGCCGCATAGCGGGGTGGCAGTGCACCGAAGCGCTGCAGCGGGCAGCAACCGTCGTTGAGGCTGTACCAGTCCAGGCGGGTGCCGGAGTAGATGATCGGTGCATCGGCCTGGGCGGCATCCAGGGTGCGCAGGCTGGCACAGCCGCCGAGCTGCAGGCAGGCCAGCAGCAGGCAGGCGGCCAGCGTGCGCTCAGTCATGGCTGCCGTTGTGGTGCTCGCCCCAGCGCGGCAGCAGGTCCTGGGGAATCTGCAGGCAGTTGAGGATGCGCGCCACGACGAAATCCACCAGGTCGTCGAGGGTCTGCGGCTGGTGATAGAAGCCCGGCGAGGCGGGCAGTATGGTGGCGCCGAGGTTGCTCAGCTTGAGCATGTTCTCCAGATGGATGCTCGAATAGGGCGCTTCGCGCGGCACCAGGATCAGCGGCCGGCGTTCCTTGAGGGCGACATCGGCCGCCCGCTCGATCAGGTTGTTGCAGGCGCCACTGGCGATCGCCGAGAGGGTGCCGGTGGAGCAGGGCACCACCACCATGGCGGCCGGCGCGCTGGAGCCGGAAGCCGGCGGGGCCATCCAGTCTTCCTTGGCGTAGACGCGAATCTGTCCGGGGGCGGCGCCGGTGTATTCGCTGAGAAACTGCTGCATGGCCTGCGGCTTGCTGGGCAGCGCCACATCGGTTTCGGTGGCCATGACCAGTTGCGCGGCCTTGGAAATCAGGAAATGCACCTCGCGCTCTTCCTGCACCAGACAGTCGAGCAGGCGCAGGCCGTACTGCGCGCCAGAGGCGCCGGTCATGGCCAGGGTGATGCGTTCGGGACCGTTCATGCGTGCTCCTTGGCAAAAGGTTTGAGCTTGGCTTGGCGCAGGCCGCCAAGCAGGGCCAGCAGGTTGACTGCGAGCAGGAAACTGCCGATGCGCAACTGCGGGCTGGCAATGAGCAGGTGGTCGAGGCATCGGTAGATCAGCCACAGCACCAGCAGGGCCTGCAGGCTCAGGCCGAATCGCACCAGCCGCGGAGTGCCCCGGCCTACCAGCAGGTAGCACAGCACGGGTGCATAGAACATCAGCAGCGCCAGGGGCGCGCGCGTATCGGTCAAGATTTGCCGGTTGCTGGTTACCAGAATCAGGGTGGCCAGCACCATCAATAAGGCATACAGCCGATTTACTAGCCGATAGACCCAGCCCTGGGCAGCAGAGCCGGGCAACGTTTCCGTGGTGGAAAGACTGCCTGGTGTCCGATAGGGGTTGAAGTCATCCATGCCTGCCTCCGTAAGCCGATATGCGCGTCAGGCCTCCAGCGCCTTGGCCAGCTTGCCATGCAGGCCGCCAAAGCCGCCGTTGCTCATTACCACGATCTGGGTGCCGGGCATGGCTTCGGCCTTGACCCCGGCAATGATCGCTTCCAGAGAATCACAGACCTGCGTCGGTACGGTCGAGGTCGCCACGGTGCCAGCCAGATCCCAGCCGAGATTCGGCGGCGCGTACCAGTACACCGAATCGGCCTGTACCACGGACTGCGGCAGCCCATCGCGGTGCGCGCCCAGCTTCATGGAGTTGGAGCGCGGCTCGACAATGGCGATCAGTTTGGCGCTGCCGATGCGCTGGCGCAGGCCATCGAGTGTGGTGGCGATGGCCGTGGGGTGGTGGGCGAAGTCATCGAAGATGGTCACGCCATTCACCTCGGCGACCTTCTCCATGCGCCGCTTGGCATTGATAAATCGGCCCAGGGCCTCGATACCCAGCGCCGGCACCACGCCGACATGCCGCGCTGCGGCCAGTACCGCCAGGGCGTTGGCCACGTTGTGCTGGCCGGTCAGGTTCCACTCGACGATGCCTGCCAGCTTGCCGTCGTAATGCACTTCGAAGCGCGAGCCGTCGGCGGCCAGCAGGCGTGCCTGCCACTGGCCACCTTCGCCCGTGGTCTGCACCGGGGTCCAGCAGCCCATCTCGATCACCCGCTTGAGCGCCGTTTCACTGGCCGGATGAATGACCAGGCCTTCGCTCGGTACGGTACGCACCAGGTGATGGAACTGCCGTTCAATGGCCGCCAGGTCCGGGAAGATGTCCGCGTGGTCGAACTCCAGGTTGTTGAGAATGGCGGTGCGTGGGCGGTAATGGACGAATTTGCTGCGCTTGTCGAAGAAGGCGCTGTCGTACTCGTCGGCCTCCACCACGAAGAACGGCGTGCCGCCCAAACGCGCGGAGATGCCGAAGTTCTGCGGCACCCCGCCGATCAGGAAGCCCGGGCTCATGCCGGCCTGTTCCAGCACCCAGGCGAGCATGCTGGAGCTGCTGGTCTTGCCGTGGGTACCGGCCACGGCCATGACCCAGCGGCCCTGCAGCACATGGTCGGCCAGCCATTGCGGGCCGCTGACATAGGGCAGGCCCTTGTTCAGTACATATTCCACCGCCGGATTGCCGCGGCTCATGGCATTGCCGATCACCACCAGATCCGGCGCCGGCTCCAGCTGGGCCGGGTCGTAGCCCTGGATCAGCTCGATACCCTGGGCTTCCAGCTGGGTGCTCATGGGCGGGTAGACATTGGCATCGGAGCCGGTGACGCGGTGACCAAGTTCCTTGGCCAGCACTGCCAGCGAGCCCATGAAGGTGCCGCAGATGCCGAGGATATGAATGTGCATGGAAACTCCAGGGTGTACCGCGCCAGGGCGCGCCAGATGGCCGCGAGAGTAGCACAGCCCCCGGCAGCCGCCCCAGTCCGGGGCAGGCGGGCAAACGCTTGTTTGGATTGCGCTTTCCACTAGAGTTAATGCAGCATCCCTGCACGTTGTCGCCTGCGCTCAGGTGGCGATGTCCCTTGACCCTACTGCGAGAGCCAGCATGCGAATCGTCCAAGCCACCCTGGAACACCTCGACCAGCTCACTCCGCTGTTCATCAAGTACCGTGAACTCTTTGGCCAGGTGGCCTACCCGGAGTCTTCGCGCAAGTTTCTTTCCACCCGTATCAGCCGCAAGGAGTCGGTGATCTACCTGGCCATGCCGGATGACGAGGAGCGCATCCTCGGTTTTTGCCAGCTGTATCCCAGCTACTCCTCGCTGTCGCTGAAGCGCGTGTGGATCCTCAACGACATCTACGTTTGTGAGGATGCTCGTCGCCAGTTGGTCGGTGACCATCTCATCCAGGCCGCGAAGAAGATGGCCAAGGAGACCCAGGCGATCCGCATGCGGGTTTCTTCGAGCATCAACAACGACGTGGCGCACAAACTCTATGAGTCGCTGGGCTTCGTCGAAGACCACGAGTTCAAGAACTTCATCCTGCCGATCAGCCAGGACTGAGCGTCAGTGTCGGCGAATGCCATGCCGTTGTAGCTTGCGGTACAGCGTGTTGCGACTCAGGCCCAGTTGCCGCGCGCAATCGCTGACATTCCAGGCGTGCGCCTGCAGGGTGTCGAGCAGTGCCTGGCGCTCGGCCTGTTGCAGTGCCCCTGCGCTGGCCTGTTCGGGGGGCGGGCTGGCCTGGCGCAGTTCTGCCGGCAGGGCCTGCCAGTGCAGCGTGCCGCCTTCATGCAGGGCCAACAGACCGCGCAATACATGGCGCAGCTGACGCACATTGCCCGGCCAGGAATAGTCGAGCAAGGTACGGCGACAGGCCTCGCTGAGCGGCGGCGGGCTGCCCTGGGCTTCCTCGGCCAGCAGGCTGTCCAGTAGCGCAGCGCGGTCCTCGCGCTCGCGCAGGGCCGGCAGCGCCAGGGCCAGGCCATGCAGGCGGTAGTACAGGTCGGCGCGGAACTGGCCGCTGGCCACCCGTTGCGCCAGGTCGTGATGGCTGGCGCTGATGACTCGCACATCCAGCGCCTGGCTGTGCCCACCCAAGGGTTCTACCTGACGTTCTTCCAGCACCCGTAGCAGGCGGGTCTGCAGGGCCAGGGGCATATCGCCGATCTCGTCGAGCAACAGGGTGCCGCCCTGTGCCTGGAGCAGCTTGCCGCGCATGCCTTCCTTGCGTGCTCCGGTAAAGCTGCCGCCCTGGTAACCGAATAACTCACTCTCGATCAGGCTTTCCGGCAGCGCCGCGCAGTTCAGGGCAACAAAGGGCTGCTGGGCTCGTGAGCTGATCTGGTGCAGGGCCTTGGCGAAGACTTCCTTGCCGACACCGGTTTCGCCCTGCAAGAGCAGTGGCAGGTCACGTTCGTAGGCGCGCAGGCCCTGCTGCAGGGCGCGTTGCAGGCGTGGGTCGCGCAGGCACGGCCCGCGCCGTGCGACCACCTGGCCAGGTAACGGTGCACAGCGTGTTGCCGGGTTTGCCTGGCGGGCCGGCTGGCGCAACAGGGCAAACAGGGCGTGGCCATCGTGGCGGTACAGCGGCCAGCCCAGGCGAGGCTGGCGGCGTGCCTGGGCCAGCAGCTGGCCCAGCGTGCAGGCAAACAACTGCTCCAGTGACTGGCCGCGCAACGCCTGCTGGCTGTGCCCCAGCAGGTTGACCGCGGCGGCATTGGCCGCCAGCACCCGGCCCTGCTCGTCGAAGGCCAGCAGACCCTCGCTGAACAGGCCCAGGCATTCGCCCTGGGGATGGAAACGCAGCAGCCAATGCTGCTCATGGCAACGCAGGAAGTAGGCACTTTCGATCACTTTGGCCGACAGGTTGACCAGCGCCATGCTGTGGAACTGCTGTTGGCGGCTGGGAGCTTCGCGCACCGAGGACAGGTCGAGTACGGCGAGCAGTTCGCCCTGGTCATCGAACAGCGGGGCGGCCGAGCAGCTCAGGCTGCTGTGGCACTGGCGGAAGTGCTCCTGGCGATGAATGGTCAATGGCTGGCGCTCGACCAGGCAGGTGCCGATGCCGTTGGTGCCTTCGCCGGCTTCGCTCCAGTCGGCGCCCAGCCACAGGCCGGCGCGCTGGAACAGCGGACGGTCGCCCGCGGCCGCCAGGCATTCGAGGATTACCCCCTGGGCATCGGTGAGCAGCAAGGCATGGCCGTCGCCGGCCAGTTGGCGCTGCAGGTTGTGCATCTCACCACTGGCTACGCGCAACAGGGGTTGCAGGTATTCGCGGCGCTCCAGCATACGGCCGTGCTCCAGCACGCAGGGTGCCAGCCACTGGCCGGGATCGAGCTGGTGCTGCTCGGCGCAGCGCTGCCAGGAGCGGGCGATCAGCGGGTCGCTGGCAGGTTGCAGGCTGGACATGGTCGGGCGCTCCGCGGCGGGTTCTGCGGCAGCATCGGCGATCGTCAGCGAACTGGCAATGCGCGAATGACCGAACGGTCAGCAGCTGTGTCATTTCCGGGACACTGTCATGGCACAGCTGTGTCATGGCGGCCACAGGGCCGTCTGCGGCACCGGCGGCAGAGGCTCTAGGACGGCCTTCCAAGCGCTTGGCCTGGCTCTTGCTCCGGGCATCGGACGGGTGCGTCCGCGTCCTCGCCTGCCACTGGCGGGTGCAGACGGCCCGGCGCTAACCAACAACAAGATCCAGGAGCAGCCTCATGCGTTATGCCCATCCCGGCACCCCCGGTGCCATCGTCAGCTACAAGGCCCGCTACGGCAATTTCATCAACGGACGCTTTGTGCCGCCGTTGCAGGAACAGTATTTCGTCAACAGCACGCCGGTTACCGGCGCGGCAATTGCCGAGTTTCCGCGTTCCGATGCCAGCGATATCGAGCGTGCGCTGGATGCGGCGCATGCCGCGGCACCCGCCTGGGGGCGCACCTCGGTGCAGGCGCGCAGCCTCATCCTGTTGAAGATCGCCGAGCGCATCGAGGCCAACCTGGAGCTGTTGGCGGTGACCGAGACCTGGGATAACGGCAAGCCGATCCGCGAAACCCTGAATGCCGATATTCCCCTGGCGGCCGATCACTTCCGCTATTTCGCCGGCTGCATCCGCGCCCAGGAAGGCAGCGCGGCCGAACTGGACGAACACACGGCGGCCTACCACTTCCACGAGCCGCTGGGCGTGGTGGGACAGATCATCCCCTGGAACTTCCCGCTGCTGATGGCCGCCTGGAAGCTCGCCCCGGCGCTGGCCGCCGGCAACTGCGTGGTGCTCAAGCCGGCCGAGCAGACCCCCCTGGGCATCAGCGTGCTACTGGAAGTGATCGGCGATCTGCTGCCGCCCGGCGTGCTCAACGTGGTGCATGGCTTTGGCCGCGAAGCGGGTGAGGCGCTGGCCACCAGCAAGCGTATCGCCAAGATCGCCTTTACCGGCTCCACCCCGGTTGGTGCGCACATCCTGCGCTGTGCAGCGGACAACATTATTCCGAGCACCGTCGAACTGGGTGGCAAGAGTCCGAACATTTTCTTCGCCGACATCATGCAGGCTGAGGCGGAGTTCATCGAAAAGGCCGCCGAAGGGCTGGTGCTGGCCTTCTTCAACCAGGGCGAAGTGTGCACCTGTCCGTCGCGGGCGCTGATCGAAGAGTCCATCTATCCACAGTTCATGGCTGTGGTGATGGAGAAGATCGCGCGCATCCGCCGGGGTGATCCGCTGGACAGCGAGACCATGGTCGGCGCCCAGGCCTCGGCCCAGCAGTTCGAGAAGATCCTCGGCTACTTCGACATTGCCCGCGCCGAGGGCGCCGAGGTGCTCACCGGTGGTGCGGCGGCCGAACAGGCGGAAGCGCTGCAGGGGGGCTTCTACATCCAGCCGACCTTGCTCAAGGGGCATAACGGCATGCGTGTGTTCCAGGAGGAAATCTTCGGCCCGGTGGTGGCGGTGACCACCTTCCGCGACGAGGCCGAGGCCCTGGCGATTGCCAATGACAGTGAGTTTGGCCTGGGCGCCGGGCTGTGGACGCGCGACATCAACCGTGCCTACCGCATGGGGCGGGCCATCCAGGCCGGGCGGGTGTGGACCAACTGCTACCACCTGTACCCGGCGCATGCCGCTTTCGGCGGTTACAAGAAGTCCGGGGTTGGCCGCGAAACCCACAAGATGATGCTCGATCACTACCAGCAGACCAAAAACCTGCTGGTCAGCTACGACCCCCGTCCGCTGGGCTTTTTCTGAGCCAGCGTTGATCTGTGGCAAGCAGCCTCGACAACTTTTTACCGAGGCTGCGTCTCTAACCCTGTGCATAGGCACAACGCCTCAATAAGGAAATTCTGATGAGCAGCACATTCTTTATCCCTGCGGTAAACATGATGGGCCTGGGCAGTCTCGACGAGGCCATGCAGGCCATTGCCCGCTATAACCTGCGCAAGGCGCTGATCGTCACCGACGCCGGGCTGGCCCGCGCCGGGGTGGCGGAACGGGTTGCCGGGCTGCTGGCCGAGCAGCGTATCGACGCGGTGATTTTCGACGGTGCGCAGCCCAACCCGACCATTGGCAATGTGCAGAAGGGCCTGGCGCTGCTGCGCCAGAGCCAGTGCGACTTCATCATCTCGCTGGGCGGCGGTTCGCCCCACGATTGCGCCAAGGGCATCGCGCTCTGCGCCACCAATGGCGGCGAGATTGCCGACTATGAAGGTGTCGACCGCTCCAGCAAGCCGCAGTTGCCGTTGGTAGCGATCAACACCACGGCCGGCACGGCCAGCGAAATGACCCGTTTCTGCATCATCACCGACGAAAGCCGCCACGTGAAAATGGCCATCGTCGATCGCAACGTTACGCCGCTGTTGTCGGTCAATGACCCGGCGCTGATGGCCGCGATGCCCAAGGGGCTGACGGCGGCCACCGGCATGGACGCACTGACGCATGCGGTGGAGGCCTACGTATCGATCGCTGCCACGCCGATCACCGATGCTTGCGCGCTGAAAGCCATCGAGCTGATTGCCCGGCACCTGCGCCAGGCCGTGGCGCAGGGTGATGACCTGCAGGCCCGTGAGCAGATGGCCTACGCACAGTTCCTCGCCGGCATGGCCTTCAACAACGCGTCGCTCGGCTATGTACATGCCATGGCGCACCAGTTGGGCGGTTTCTACGACCTGCCTCATGGGGTTTGCAATGCGGTGTTGCTGCCGCATGTCGAGGCCTTCAATGCCCAGGTCAGCGCGGCACGCCTGCGCGATGTGGCCAAGGCGATGGGCGAATCGGTGGAGGGGTTGTCCGAGGCGGCCGGTGCGGAGTCTGCGCTGGCGGCTATCCGCCGTCTGTCGGTGGATATCGGCATTCCCGCCGGCCTGGCCGAGTTGGGCGCGCGTCGCGAGGACATCCCCACCCTGGCCGCCAATGCCCTCAAGGATGCCTGCGGCCTGACCAATCCACGCCCGGCCAGCCAGGCAGAGATCGAGGCAATCTTCCACGCGGCCTTCTGAGGGGCTGGCAACCTTACCGAGCTTGCTCCAGCCCGACGCTGTCTCTAAGGTGCGTCGGGTTGGCGCATGGGGCGCCGACATTGTCCGGATGTTCCCGCATGTGGTCGTTTCGCGCCTGGCGCCAGCGTCGCTGGCTGGCCCGCCATCCCCTCGATCCCGCGCTGTGGCAGCAGGTGGTCGCTGCTCTGCCTTTGCTGCATGGCCTCACCGAGGCCCAGTTGCACTGCCTGGCCCAACGTAGCCTGCTGTTTCTGCGTGACAAGCGCCTGAGCTGTGTCGGCGATTTGCCGCTGGACGATTACCAGCGCCTGCGCCTGGCCGCCCAGGCCCAGTTGCCGCTGCTGGCGCTGGATGACCTGGATTGGTACCAGGGCTTCCATGAAATCATCCTGTATGCCGACGACTTCCTCAGCCCGCAGCGCTACCGCGACAGCACGGGTGTCGAGCACCAGTGGGACGATGTGCGCAGCGGCGAGGCGTGGTTGCAGGGGCCGGTGATCCTGGCCTGGCCTGGCGTGCAGGAAAGTGGCCAGTGGCACGGCTACAACCTGATCATTCACGAGCTGGCGCACAAGCTGGACATGCTCAATGGCGACGTCAACGGGCTGCCGCCGCTGCATGCGGACATGCGCCTGGAAGACTGGAGCCACAGCCTGCAAACGGCGTTCGACGATCTCAATGCACAACTGGATGCCGACCCGGCAGCAGATACGCTGATCGATCCCTACGCAGCGAGTTGCCCCGGCGAGTTCTTCGCCGTGTGCAGCGAGTACTTCTTCAGCGCGCCCGATCTGCTCCTGCAGGCTTATCCGCAGGTCTATCGGCAGCTGCGCCTGTTCTACCGGCAGGACCCGTTGCAGCGCCTGCCGGCTACGTCGATATAGCCATAAGTCGCTAGCCGGGCGCGGGGCTTGCCCCTATAATCGCCGCACTTTTTTGGCCCGCTCGCAGGAGTCGCCCCATGAGCTACAGCAAAATCCCGGCCGGCAAGGACCTGCCCAACGATATCTACGTGGCTATCGAGATCCCGGCCAACCATGCGCCGATCAAGTACGAAATCGACCATGACAGCGACTGCCTGATGGTCGACCGTTTCATGGCCACGCCGATGTTCTACCCGGCCAACTACGGTTTCATCCCGCATACCCTGGCCGACGATGGCGACCCCCTCGACGTGCTGGTCGTCACCCCCTATCCGGTGGCGCCGGGCTCGGTGATCCGCTGCCGCCCGGTGGGTGTCCTGAACATGACTGACGAAGCAGGCGGCGACGCCAAGCTGATCGCCGTGCCCCATGACAAGCTGACCCAGCTGTACACGCACGTGCAGGAATACACCGACCTGCCGGCTCTGCTGCTGGAGCAGATCAAGCACTTCTTCGAGAACTACAAGGATCTGGAGAAGGGCAAGTGGGTCAAGGTCGAAGGCTGGGGCAACGCCGACGAGGCCCGTGCAGCAATTACCAAGGCGGTTGCGGCTTACCAAAAATAAGTCTGGACCACCCTCGAAAACCGGCTCACAAGGCCGGTTTTTTTATGCCTGGTGATTCAGCATACCCTGGCAGACCATCGGGGTATTTCGCCGGGCTGAGCATTCAGCTAAGGTGCTTTATACCTCCTTGGGAGTATCGGGATGCGTCGCTGCCTGCTGTTGCTCTGCTGTCTTGCGTTGCTGGCCTGTCAGGGCGAGCAGGACGAGTTGCGTCTGGGCAGCAATCGCTGGCTGGGTTATGCACCGTTCTACCTGGCCGATGACCTCAACTGGCTGGAGTCCAGCCGTATCCGCCTGGTCGAATACCCCAGCGCCACCGGCGTATTGCGCGGGGTGCGCAATGGCCTGCTGGATGGCGGCCTGCTGACCCTGGATGAAGCCTTCAAGCTGCAGAGTGAAGGGCATGACCTGGAACTGCTGCTGGTGGCGGATATCTCCCTGGGCGCCGATGCCCTGTATGCCCGTGCGCCGCTGCGCAACCTGGCGGATTTGCGTAACCGGCGCATCGGAGTGGAGAACACCGCGTTGGGCGCGTTCATTCTCAGCCGCGTACTGGAGTTGGCCGAGCTGCGCCGTGATCAGGTCAGGATTGTCGACTTGCCGGTCCATGAACATGTCAGTGCCATGGCGGCCGGGCGTATCGATGCGGTGATCAGCTTCGCTTCGCAAGGGCCGGCCCTGCAGGCGTTGGGCGCACGGCGCATCTTCGACAGCCGCGAGCTGCCTTATGAAATCATCGATGTGCTGGTAGTGCGCCGCGACCGGGTCTCGCCGGCCCGGCGCAAGGCTTTGCAGGCGCTGTGGTATGACAGCCTGCGCATCTGGCGGGAGAATCCGCAGAACAGCGAGGAGCGTCTGCAGCGTCGTCTCGGCCTGGACGCTGCCGGCCTGCAGCTGACCCGCGAAGGGCTGTTGCTGGGCGATGCGGCACTCAATAGGCAATGGCTCGAACAGGGCCAGCTGCGAGACAACCTGCAGCAGTTGCACGACTACCTGCTGCGCATCGGCCTGTTGCGCAAGCCAGGTAATCCCGACGCGCTACTGCCCCAGTGCCGCGAGGACGCGCCATGCTGACCCACCTGTCGCTGCGTCGTTCGCTGCCGCTGTTGCTGGGCCTGGGAGCCTTGCTGTTCAGCGTATTGCTGGTCACCACGCTGCTGCCGCGTAGCCTGGATGAAGCGCAGCGCACCTGGCGCAACCACGTCAACCAGAGTCTGATCCTGCTGCAGAGCAGCCTGGCCGATCACCTGCGCCAGGGCCGCCAGGCCGAACTGGAGAACGATCTGGCCGATCTGGCCAGCCTGGCCGATGTGCGCTGGGCCATGGTCCTGGATGGCCGCCAGCAGGTGATCGCGGCGACCCGCCTGGGTTTGCGCCCTGGCCAACTGGGCATACCGGATCAGGTCACGCTGGCCGGTTACGCGGTGGACAATCGCAGCGACTGGCTGGCGCATGGCGAGCAGCGCTTCCTGGCCATCTATCCACTGGGGCGTGTCGATCTACAGGGCGCACCAAGCGGCGAGGTGCTGCTGGTCTCCCTGGACTTTGCCCCGGTGTTGCAGCATACCCGGAGCAATGCCTGGCTCTACCTCGGGCAGACCCTGTTGCTCTTGCTGTTGCTGGGCCTATTGCTCAATTACCTGTACAGCCGCCTGGTAACCCGCCGCCTGGCGCGCCTGGAGCATGCGGCACGGCGCTTTGCCAGTGGCCAGTTGCAACAGCCGGCGGATGTCGACGGGACAGACGAGATTGGCCAGCTGGCTGCAACCTTCAACCAGATGATGGTGCAGCTGCAGGCGCGTCAGGCCGCCTTGCAGGAAAGCGAGGAGCTGCTGCGCAAGCTGATTGATGCCGCGCCGGTGGGCATGCTGGTGGTGGATGACGAGCTGCGCGTGATCCAGGCCAATCCCGCGGCGGCGGCGCTGTTTGGCTGTGCGGCCGAGGAGCTGTTCGGGCAGATCCCGGAAGACCGCCTGGTGCAGAGCAATGCCCGTCAACGCCTGCTGCAGGCGCCGCCCAGTCGTGCCGTGCAGCTCAATGCCTGGCGTGGTGACGAGCAGGTGCCGCTGGAGATCAGCCTGACGCCCTTCCTGCGGCATGGTCAGTCGCTGCGCCTGGTGTTGTTGCGCGATATCAGCGAGCGTCTGCAGGCTGAGCAGCGTCTGCGCTTTCTGGCGCATTTCGATCCGCTGACCCGCCTGGCCAACCGCAACTATGTCCAGCAGCGTCTGGAGCAGTTGCTGGATGCGCGTTGTCCGCTGAGTCTGCTGTTTCTCGATATCGACCATTTCAAACGCATCAATGACAGCCTGGGCCACGAGATAGGTGACCGCCTGCTGGTGGAAATTGCCGAGCGCCTGGGCACTTTGCTACCGGAGCGTGCCTTGCTGGCCCGCTCTGGCGGCGACGAGTTTGTCCTGCTCCTGGAAGGCTTCGCGGAGGAGCCGGCTATGCAACTGGCCGAGCGTCTCTGCCTGCTGTTCGAGCAGCCGTTCCGAGTGCGTCAGTACCAGTGCCGGGTATCCGCGAGTATCGGCCTGGCGGTGGCCAGCGGTCAGCCGGGTAGCGCCAGTGAGTTGCTCAAGCAGGTCGACCTGGCGCTGTACGCGGCCAAGGATGCCGGTCGCAACCGGGTGGCCTGTTTCACGCCGCAGCTGGCCGAGGCCGTCGAGGATCGCCAGCAGCTCGAAGAAGAGCTGCGCCAGGCCCTGCAGCATGATGAACTGGTGCTGCACTATCAGGCCAAGGTCGATGGCCAGGGGCGGGTCAAAGCCATGGAAGCGTTGCTGCGCTGGCAGTCGCCCGGTCGCGGTCTGGTGCCTCCCAACCAGTTCATCCCGGTGCTCGAAGAAAGCGGCCTGATCATCGAGGCGACACGCTGGGTGTTCCGTCAGGCCTGCCGACAGGCGCGCCTCTGGGCCGAGCAGGGCGCCAGCCTGCGCGTGGCGGTCAACCTGTCGCCGCTGGATTTTCGCCAGGGCGATCTGGCCGGCAGCCTGCTGCAGATCCTTGCCGAGGAAGGCGCAGAGAGCGACTGGCTGGAGCTGGAAGTCACCGAAAGCGCCCTGCTGGATGCCGATGCCAGTGTGCTCAGTTGCCTGCAGCGTCTGCGTGCAGCGGGGCTGCCGCTGTTTCTCGATGATTTCGGTACCGGTTATGCCTCGCTCAGCTACCTGCGTCGCTTCCCCTTCGATGGCATCAAGATCGATCGTCAGTTCGTCAGTGGCCTGCCCGACTGTACGCAATCGGTGGCGCTGGTGCGTGGCATGCTGACCATGGCTCACCAGTTGGGCCTGCAGGTCGTCGCCGAAGGCGTGGAAAACGAACGTCAGGCGGCCTTCCTGCGCCTCAATGGCTGTAACCAGCTACAGGGCTTCTATTACGCGCGACCGCTGCCAGCGGCGCAGTGCCAGGCTCAGGGATGCCTGGTTGGGGTGCAGGGGTCGTAGCGCGTGTTCGAGATTGCCCTGTTGCTGGGCGCCGGCCTGCTGGCCGGTGCGATGAACGCCCTGGCCGGTGGTGGTACTTTCTTTTCCTTCCCGGCGCTGTTGGCCATCGGCTTGCCGCCGATCACCGCCAATGCCACCAATGCCGTGGCCCTGTGGCCGGCGAGTATGGCCGGTGCCTGGGCGGCACGCGCGCGGCTGGCCGAACTGCGCGGCTATCTCTGGCCTCTGCTGCTGGCGGCCCTGCTCGGCGGTTTGGGCGGTGGCTTGCTGCTGCTGGCCGGTGGCGATGAACTGTTCGCCGGGCTGATCCCCTGGTTGCTGTTGCTGGCTACCCTGCTGTTTGCTGCCAGTCCCTGGCTGAGTCGCTGGCGTGCCGGCGCTAGCGACGTGCCGGCGCATGGCCCAGGATCATTGACCGGTCATCTGCTGGTGTCCCTGTATGGCGGCTACTTCGGCGCCGGCATGGGGATCCTGCAATTGGCCGCGTTGAGCATCGAGGGCCACCCGCTGGCGCGTGCCAATGCCCTGAAGAATCTGCTGTCGGCGGTGATCTATAGCGTTGCCAGCCTGACGTTCCTGTTCGCCGGGCGGGTCAGCCTGTATCCCTTCCTGCTGCTGCTGGGCGGCGCCACGCTGGGAGGATACCTGGGCGGGCGCCTGGGCGAGCGCCTGTCGCCACGCCTGCTGCGGGCTCTGGTCCTGCTGATCGGCAGCCTGATGACGGGCTACTATTTCACCGTCGATTGACCGCGGCGGTTTGCCCGGCATGCCGGCCTCTGCTAGTGTCGCGCCGGTTTTCGCCCTGCCGAGTATTGCCCCATGGCCCGTAAAAAAGCCCCGCTGGATTTCGAAACGGCGCTTGCCGAACTGCAAACGCTGGTCGAGCGCCTGGAAAGTGGCGAGTTGCCGCTGGAAGAGTCGCTGACGGCCTTCGAACAGGGGGTGCGGCTGACCCGTGACTGCCAGGATGCGCTGAATCAGGCGGAGCAGAAGGTTCAGCAACTGCTCGAGCGCGATGGCGAGGTGCAGCTCAGCCCCTTCGAGGTCGAGCCATGAGCGAGGCCTTGCAGCAGTATCAGGCGCGCTGCCAGGCGCGTGTCGATGCGGCCCTGCAGGCGTTGCTGCAGGCGCCTCTCGGTGAGTTGGAGCGCCTGTATGCCGCCATGCGCTACAGCGTGGTCAATGGTGGCAAGCGTGTCCGTCCGCTGTTGGTGTATGCCGCCTGCGAGGCGCTGGGCGGGCAGGCCGCACAGGCTGATGCCGGCGCCTGCGCGGTGGAGCTGATCCATGCCTATTCGCTGGTGCACGATGACCTGCCGGCGATGGACGATGACGACTTGCGACGTGGTCAGCCGACTACCCACCGGGCGTTTGACGAGGCCGCGGCGATTCTCGCCGGTGACGGCTTGCAGAGCCTGGCCTTTGCCGTGCTCGCCGATGCCGCGCACAACCCGCAGCCGGCTGAACTGCGCTTGCAGATGATCGCCGAGCTGGCGCGTGCTGCCGGCCCGGCCGGCATGGTCGGCGGCCAGGCCATCGACCTCGGTGCGGTGGGCGTGCAGCTCGATCAGGCCGGACTGGAGCTGATGCACCGGCACAAGACCGGGGCGCTGATCGAGGCCAGTGTGTGCCTGGGGGCGCTAGCCAGCGGCCAGGCCGGGGCGGAGCAGCTGCAGGCCTTGCAGCGCTATGCCGCGGCGATCGGCCTGGCTTTCCAGGTGCAGGACGACATCCTCGACGTGGAAAGCGACACCGCCACCCTGGGCAAGACCCAGGGCAAGGACCAGGCCCATGACAAGCCGACCTACCCGGCGCTGCTTGGTCTGGCCGGCGCCAAGGCCTATGCGGCGAGCCTGTGCGACGAGGCGCTGCAGGCGCTGGCTGCCTTCTCCGGCGAGGCGGATGCCTTGCGCGAGCTGGCGCGCTACATCATCGCGCGCCGTCACTGAGGCGTTTCAGCGCAGCAGTTGCTCCTGCAGGGCGCCGATCAGGTCGCTCTGACTGACGATGCCGACCAGGCGCTGCTGGTCGTCGAGCACCGGCAGGCTGTGCAGTCCCTGGCTGGACAGCAGGCCGATCATTGCGCTGACTGACTGCGTCTCCTGCACGCTGCGCACCGGGGTACTCATCAGCTCGGCCACACGCAATGGCTGGCGCAGTCCCCAGGCCAGCTGTCGGCGCACGCCACGCGGCCGGCTGAGCAGGTCGACCAGGCTGACCACACCGACCAGCCGGGCCTGTTCGTCGAGCACCGGCAGGCTGCGGATACGATGCCGACGCAACATCGCCATGGCTTGCGTGCGGCTGGCCTGCGGGCTGATCCAGCGCAGGTCGCGGGACATGATGTGGCGGGCCTGCAGGTCGCCGACCCGGCGGCGCAAGGCCAGCTGCTCGCCAGCCTGCAGCAGGCGGGCCAGCTCCTCCGGGGTGATGTCCACGAAGGCATCGAATTCGGCGAGTACCTGCTCCAGGTCGTCACTGGAAATACCCGCCCTGCCTTGCGGTGGCGGGTCCTGCGTAGCGTGGCGCGGCTCGTTGGTGCGGCGCAGCGGATAGGGCGAACCGCTGAGGTTGAGATAGCACAATGCACAGCCCAGCAGGCAGGCCAACATCACTAGCAGCGCTAGCAGCACGCCTGGGCCCTGACCGGCCATGGGTGGTTCGGCCAGGGCCAGCACCACCGCCAGCGCACCGGCGGGTGGGTGCACGCAACGCAGCAGGCTCATCAACAGCAGGCTCATGCCCAGTGCCAGCCCAGCCAGCCATAGGCTGGGTAGTTGCAGACTGTTCAGCAACAGTGCCAGTGGCGCGCTGCACAGGTAGCTGCCGAGCAGCGCCCAGGGCTGCGCCAGGGCGCCGGAGGGGACGGCAAACAGCAGCAGGGCCGACGCAGCCAGTGGGCCGAGCAGGTGCAGCAGGCTCAGGTTGTCCAGCCAGTAGCTACCCAACAGGCTGCACAGGGCCAGGCTGGCAGCGCAGCCGAGGCTGGCGCGCAGGGCGTGGCGCAGGTTGCTGACCTGGAGAATGTCGAACAGGCGTGGCACGTGAAGGGTTTCCGGCAAAGGGGCGCAGTCTGCCAGATGTTGCGGCGCGCACCAAATGGGTGCTTCTACCGAGGAGGGTGAAAGTTATTCATCCACGGGCTGGCGCTGTGCCAGCTCCAGCAGGGTCTGGCGCAGCCAGCGATGCGCCGGATCGTTGTCCAGGCGGCGAGCCCAGTACAGATTGAGGGTTACCGTGGGCAGGGCGATGGGCATGTCCAGCAGGCGGTTGCCCAGTCCGCCATTGAGCAGTTCGGCGTAGCGTCGTGGCAGGCTGAGCAGCCAGCCGCGCTGGCGGACCAGCAGGGCGGCTGACAGGTAGTGCTGGCAGCGTTGCCGCACCTGGCGTTGCAGGCCCTGTTGGGCGAGGGCCAGGTCTTCCACGCAGAGGCCGCGGCGCCGCGAGGTGACGGCGACATGCTCGGCCTGCAGGTAGCGCGCGGCATCCAGCTCGCCGGCAAACCCGGCGGGGGCCATCACACACAGCGGCTCCTGCAGCAACTGGCACTGGCGCAGCTCGGTGTCGGTGGGGCGGGCGATTTCCACGGCCAGGTCGATCCGTCCCAGTTCCAGTTCGCGGCGCAGCTCGGCCCAGTGCAGGCTGCTGCTATGCACCTGGAGCAACGGGGCTTGCTCGGCGAGGCAGGCGATGGCCTGCGGCAGCAGCAGCGGTTCCATCTGTTCCGGCATGTTCAGGCGTACGCGCCGGCGCGCCTGAGCTGGGTCGAAGCTTTGCAGGGTGCGCAGGCTGTCTTGCAGGCTGTCCAGGGCGTCGAGAATGCCCGGGGCCAGCTGCTCGGCCAGCGGGGTAGGCAGTACGCCACGCCCTTCGCGAATGAACAGCGGGTCGCCGAGCTGCTCGCGCAGGCGGGCCAGGGCGTGGCTTACCGCCGACTGGCTGAGGTGCAGCAGCTGGGCGGCACGCGTCAGGTTGCGCTGCTGATAGATCATCGCGAATACGCGGAACAGGTTAAGGTCGAGGCGGCCGAGCAGGCCGCTTTCATGCGCAGTTTTCATGGTCTGGCTCGCAGCTCACGGAAACCTCACGCTATCAGCCAGGCATGCCTTGGTAATCATGCATCAGCTGCATGGATAGCAATGCATAAGCATCAGTTCTCCCAGGGCGCCTGGCTGCCTAGCATGGCGGCAAACAACAACAGGCGGAGCCCTTGCCATGGACGAACAGACCTACCTTGCCCAACTCGACCAGCTCCAGCAGGCTCACTGGCCGGCCGGGGTGCCGCGTCAGGTGCATTACCCGTTAGGTGAGCAGCCGCTCTGCGACTACCTGCGCACCTGGGCGCGCCAGCAGCCCGAGGCCATCGCCCTGGACTTCTACGGGTACAGCCTGAGCTGGGCCGAGCTGGACCACCTCTCCGAGCGCTGCGCGGCGCTACTGGTCGAGCTGGGCGTGCAGCCGGGTGACCGCGTCGCCCTGTTCATGCCCAACTGCCCGCAGCTGCACATCGCCTTTTACGGGCTGCTCAAGTGTGGCGCGGTGTATGCGCCGGTCAGTCCGCTGAGCAAGGCGCTGGAGCTGAGTTATCAGCTCAAGGACAGCGGCGCCCGGGTCATTCTCTGTTTCGATCAGCTGCTGCCGGTGGTGCGTGCGGTGCGCGAGGACTGCGCGCTGCGCCATGTGCTGGCCACCAGCCTCAGCGAACTGCGCCCGGCGCAGCCGAGCATTCCCGTACCCGACCTGCTGCTGGCAGCGAAAGTCAGCGGCGATGACTTTCTCGACTTCTACGCGGCGCTGGCCGCCTGCACGGCAGCAGCACCGACGCACCGTGTGCAGCTGGATGATCTCGCCGCGCTGAACTACACCGGCGGCACCACCGGCCTGCCCAAGGGCTGCATGCATAGCCATCGCGACATGCTCTACACCTGCGCCAGCTTTGTGCCGACGGCCATGCACTTGCAGGCCGATAGCGTATTGCTGAATTTCCTCCCGGAATTCTGGATCGCCGGGGAAAACGCCGGCCTGCTGTTCCCGGTATTCGCCGGTTGCCGCCTGGTGTTGCTGGCACGCTGGGATGCCACGGCCTTCATGGCCGCGGTGCAGCACTACCGGGTCAGCCACTGCGGCCTGCTGGTCGACAGTGCCGCCGAGGTGCTCGACCACCCGCAGGTGGCTGACTACGACCTGCGCTCGCTACAGCGCACCGGCAGCATTTCCTTCATCAAGAAACTGACCCGCGACTACCGCGCGCGCTGGCGCGCACTGACCGGTTGCACGCTGTTCGAGTTCAGCTTTGGCATGACCGAAACCCACACCTGCGACACCTTTACCTGGGGCCTGCAGGACGCCGACTTCGACCTCACCAGCGCGCCGACCTTCGTCGGTCTGCCGGTGCCCGGCACCCAGTTCAAGGTCTGCGACTTCACCACGGGCGAGCTGCTGCCGTTGGGCAGCGAAGGCGAGCTGTGCCTGCGCAGCCCGGCGCTGATGCACGGCTACTGGCAACGCCCGGAAGAATCCGCCGCCGCGCTGAGGGAAGGCTGGCTGCACACCGGCGACCTCGGCCAGATCACCACGCAGGGTTTCATCCGCTACCTCGGCCGGCGCAAGGAAATGCTCAAGGTCAACGGCATGAGCGTGTTCCCCAGCGAGCTGGAGGCCCTGCTTGGCCAGCACCCGGCCCTGCTGGCCAGCGCGGTGATCGGCCGCCCTGACGCGCTGCGCGGCCAACAGCCGGTGGCCTTCGTCGTGCTCAAGCCCGGCCGCAGCGAAGATGCCGAGACCCTGACCGCGTGGTGCAGGGAGGCCATGGCCAGCTACAAGGTGCCGGAAATCCGCGTGGTCGCGGCGCTGCCGATGACCGCCACTGGCAAGGTGAAGAAGAACGAACTGGAGAGTCTGCTGTGAGTGCGCCCTTTCAAGCCATGCTGATTGCGAACCGCGGCGAGATCGCCATTCGTATCGCCCGCGCCTGCGCCGACCTGGGCATTCGCTCGGTGGCGGTATTCGCCGAAGACGACAGCGCCAGCCTGCATACGCGTCAGGCCGATCTCGCCGTGCCGCTGCGCGGGCGTGGCGTAGCGGCCTACCTGGACATGCAGCAGCTGATCGACGTGGCCCGTGCCCAGGGTTGCGAGGCGATCCATCCCGGCTACGGCTTTCTCGCCGAGAACGCCGAGTTCGCCAGGCGCTGCCAGGCTGCCGGCCTGACCTTTATCGGTCCGCCGCCGGAGGTGCTCGAACTGTTCGGCGACAAGGCCGCCGCCCGCGCGTTGGCCGAACGCTGCGGCGTACCGCTGGTTGGCGGCATCAACCGTGCGGTGACCCTCAGCGAGGCGCAGGCCTTTCTCGCCGAGCATGGTGCGGTGATGCTCAAGGCGCTGGCCGGCGGCGGCGGGCGTGGCATGCGTGCGGTCTTCGAGCCGGCCGAGCTGGACGCGGCCTATGCGCGCTGCCAGTCGGAGGCGCAGGCGGCGTTCGGCAACGGCGCCCTGTATGTCGAGCAATTGGTAGGCCAGGCGCGGCATATCGAGGTGCAGGTGCTCGGCGACGGCAGCACGGTCAGCCATCTGTGGGAACGTGACTGCAGCCTGCAGCGGCGCAACCAGAAACTGCTGGAAATCGCCCCCAGCCCCGACCTCGATGCCGAGCTGCGTAAGGCGATCATCGACTGCGCCCTGCAGCTGGCCGGCGCGCTGAACTACCGAGGTATTGGCACCTTCGAGTTTCTCCTCGATGAGCGTCAGCCCGGCACGTTCTACTTTATGGAAGCCAACCCACGGGTACAGGTGGAGCATACGGTGACCGAGCAGGTCACCGGCGTCGACCTGCTGCATGCGCAAATCCGCTTGCTGGCCGGCGCTTCCCTCGACCAGCTGGGCCTGCGCCAGCCGCCGGCCGTGCAGGGTTGTGCCGTGCAGCTACGCATCAACCTGGAAACCCTGCACCCCGACGGCAGCACGCGCCCGGCTGTCGGCACCCTCAGCGCTTACCAGCCACCCAGCGGCCCTGGTCTGCGCGTGGACGGCTACGGCTACGCCGGTTACCCGGTCAGCCCCAGCTACGACTCGCTGCTGGCCAAGCTGATCGCCACTGCGCCCGACTACCCGGCCGCCCTGCGCCGCGCCTACCGCGCGCTGTGCGAGTTCCGCCTGGACGGCGTGGCGAGCAACCTGCATCTATTGCAAAACCTGCTGCGTCTGCCCGAGGTGCAGGGCAATCAGGTCAGCACGCGTTTTGTCGAGAGCCGCCTGGACGAGCTGCTCGCTGCCCAGCCCGAGGCGCACGCCCACCACTATTTCGCCGCCGGCCAGGCACCGGCCACGGCCGGCCCGCGGGCGGTCGACGCGCCGCCTGGTAGCCAGCCGCTGAACACGTCGAGCAGCGGCGTGCTGGTGTGCTTTGAGGTGGCCGAGGGCGATGCGGTGGCTGTCGGCCAGATCGTCGCCGTGCTGGAAGCGATGAAGATGGAGTTTGAGGTGCGTGCCAGCCATAGCGGCATCGTCCGCGCCTTGGCCGCCCAGCCGGGCGATGCCCTGGCCGAAGGCCAGGTACTGTTGTTCCTTGAGCCGGCCGAGGTGGCCGCCGAGCAAGGCCTCAGCGAACAGAGCCTGGACCTGACGCATATCCGCGCCGACCTGGCGGAGGTGCTCGAGCGCCACGCGCGTCTCACCGACCAACGCCGCCCGCAAGCCGTGGCCAAGCGGCGCAAGACCGGCCAGCGCACGGCGCGCGAGAACCTCGCCGATCTGCTGGATGACGGCAGCTTCAGCGAATACGGCGCCCTGGCCCTGGCCGCACAACGTCGCCGGCGTTCGGCCGAGGAACTCATGGAGCTCAGCCCGGCCGACGGTCTGGTCGCTGGCATCGGCACGATCAACGCCGCCCAGTTCGGCACGCACAGGGCGCGCTGCATGGCCCTAGCCTACGACTACACGGTGTTTGCCGGCACCCAGGGGGTGATCAACCACAAGAAGACCGACCGCATGCTGCAACTGGCCGAACAGTGGCGCCTGCCGTTGGTGCTGTTTGCCGAGGGCGGCGGCGGTCGCCCGGGTGATAGCGACTTCGTCGGCGTGGCCGGGCTGGACTGCCACACCTTCGTGGCCATGGCCCGCCTGTCGGGGTTGGTGCCTACGGTGGGCATCGCTTCCGGGCGCTGCTTTGCCGGTAATGCCGCATTGCTGGGCTGTTGCGACGTGATCATCGCCACGGATAACGCCAGTATCGGCATGGCCGGTCCGGCGATGATCGAAGGTGGCGGCCTCGGCAGTTTCAGGCCCGAGGAGGTGGGGCCGGTGTCGGTGCAGGGGCCCAACGGGGTGATCGATGTGCGGGTGGCCGACGAGGCTGAAGCCGTCGCTGTAGCCAAGCAGTACTTGTCCTACTTCCAGGGGCCGCTGGCCGACTGGGCGTGCGCCGACCAGCGCGAGCTGCGCCAGGTGATCCCGGAAAACCGCCTGCGCGTCTACGACATCCGCCGGGTGATCGAGCTGCTGGCCGATCGCGACTCGCTGCTGGAGCTGCGCCGCCAGTTCGCCCCGGGGCTGATTACCGCGCTGATCCGCATCGAAGGGCAGCCATTCGGCCTGATCGCCAACAACCCCGCGCACCTGGGCGGGGCCATCGACGCATTGGCCGGCGACAAGGCCGCGCGCTTCATGCAGCTGTGCGATGCCCATGACCTGCCGATCCTGTCCCTCTGCGATACGCCCGGCTTCATGGTCGGTCCGGAGGCGGAGCAACAGGGCACGGTGCGCCATGTCGCGCGCATGTTCGTCGCCGCCGCCAGCCTCAGCGTGCCGTTCTTCACTGTGGTGCTGCGCAAGGGCTACGGTTTGGGCGCGCAGGCCATGGCCGCCGGCAGCTTCCACTCGCCGCTGTTCACCATCGCCTGGCCCAGTGGCGAATTCGGCGCCATGGGCCTGGAAGGCGCGGTGCGTTTGGGCTTTGCCAAGGAACTGGCGGCTCAGCCAGACGCCGCGGCACAACAGGCACTGTTCGACACGCTGGTGGCCAAGGCCTACGCAAACGGCAAAGGACTGAACATGGCCAGTTACCTGGAGATCGATGCGGTGATCGACCCGGCGGAAACCCGCGCCTGGTTGCGCCGTGGTCTGCAGGCAGCCGGTCAGCCGACCGTGCGTACCGGCAAGAAGCGGCCCTGCGTGGATACCTTCTAGAGCGAATAGGCACGCTGGCGCCGGCGCCGGCTGGCGATCTGCGTTTCCAGCTCCAGCAGGTTGTCCCAGCCTTGCTGGCGCGCCTTGCTGAACAGGATCAGCGCCAGTTCGGCGGTGACCAGCGCGTCGGCGCTGGCAGTGTGGCGTTGCAGGACCTGCAGGCCGAAATGGCTGATCCAGTCGTCCAGACCGCCACGCCCCACTTGTGCCTGCGGGCAGAGGATGGGCGCCAGCTCGGCCAAGTCGATAAAGTGATGGCGCAACGTGTAGCCCAGGCTTTGTTTGAGGGCGCGGGCCAGCATGCGCTGGTCGAAGGGCGCATGGAAGCCCAGTACGGGGCTGTCGCCGAGGAACTCCATGAAGTCCAGCAGCGCCTCGCAGGGCTGCAGGCCGGCGGCGATGGTGCTGGGTGCCAGGCCATGGATGAGGATGCTTTCGCTGACCTTGTGGTCCTGTTGCAGGGTGCTGGCGTACTGGCAACCGAGGTCGATGGCGCCATCTTCGATGACCACCGCGCCGATCGACAGTACCTGGTCGCGCTGGGTATTCAGCCCGGTGGTTTCCAGATCCAGTACCACCAGGCGCTGCTCGCGCAGAGGCCGCCGATCAGCCGCCTGGGCTGGCGGCAGGGCGTCGCGGCGGGCACGCTGCTGCTCGTCGAGGTCGGCGCCCTGGCGCCCGCTGAGCCAGTCGAAGAACTGTTTCATAGCTGGTAGCGCAAGGCCAGGCTGCTTTGCAGGCGTTGTGCCTGGCGAAAGGATTCGCGCAGGATGCGCCTGTCCAGATGGTTGAGGTCGTCCGGGTCGATGCGGTTGGAGTACGCCTGAGCGGCACGCGCCTGGGCCTGGTGGTGCTGCATGCGGATCAGCTGGATGTAGTGATAGGCCTCCTCATAGGCTGCGCCGTCCTGCGCCTCGATGATGCCGCGCTGGGTCAGCTGGCGCAGGCGCTCGAGGGTGCTGATGGCCTCTACGCCATGGGCCAGGGCGAGCAGGCGGGCACCGTCGACGAAAGGGGTGAGGCCCTGCACCTTGAGGTCCAGGGTGTCCTTTTCCGCCCCCTTGCGCGCCACGCTGAAGTCGCGGAACAGGCCGCCGAGCGGTGGTTTCTGGCGCAGCGCGTTCTCGGCCAGCATGCGCTGGAACAGGCTGTTGTCGCCAACCCGCTGGAGTAGCTCATGGCGCAGTTGCTGGCAGCCTTGTTCCGGCCCCCAGACCACGCGCAGGTCAAAGTAGATGCTGGAGGCCAGCAGGTTTTCCGGGGTGGCGGCATCGACAAAGCGTGCGAAACGCTGGCTCCACTCCTGACGCGACAGGCACAGCTCGGGGTTGCCGGCCATGATGTTGCCCTTGCACAAGCTGAAGTCGCATTGCGCGAGGGCCTGGTTGATGCGTTGGGCGAGTGGCAGCAGGCGCTGGCGGATCGCTTCGGGCGTTTCCCCTTCTGGCGTTTCGAAGAGGATGCCGTTGTCCTGGTCGGTGTGCAGGGTCTGTTCGCGGCGCCCCTCGCTGCCGAACACCAGCCAGCTGAACGGCAGGCCGGGGTCACCCTGTTCCTCGATGCACAGCTCGATGACCCGGCAGACCGTGTGGTCGTTGAGCAGGGTGATCAGGTGGGTGATCTGCGCCGAGCTGGCGCCATGGGCGAGCATGCGGTCGACCAGTTGGCGGATGTCGCTGCGCAGTGCGGCGAGGGTTTCGATGCGCCCGGCATGGCGGATGGTGCGTGCCAGGTGCACCAGATCGACCCGTTGCAGGGAGAACAGATCGCGTTCGGAGACCACGCCGCACAACTGCCCGTCCTGTACCAGGCAGACGTGGGCAATGTGTCGCTCGGTCATCGCGATGGCCGCGTCGAAGGCGCTGGCCTGCGGTGGCAGGTGGAAGGGGTTGGCGGTCATCAGCTGGCTGATTGGCTGCTGCAGGTCGATACCGCTGCGTGCGATGGCGCTACGCAGGTCGCGCAAGGTAAAGATGCCCAGCGGATGTTGCACGGCGTCGACGATGACGATGCTGCCGACTTGCTGTTCGTGCATCAGACGCACGGCCTCCTGTAGCGGCTGCTCGGGGCTGCAGGTCAGCGGCTGGCGCATGGCCAGCTCGGCGAGGCTGGTTTCCAGCGAGTACTGTGCGCCGAGACTTTCCGCCGCGCGCAGCTGCACCTGCTGGTTGACCTGGTCGAGCAGGCTGCTGACGCCGCGCAGGGCAAAGTCGCGAAAGGGATTGGAGCTGGCGAACAGTTTGATGAAGGCCGGTTTGCCCAGCAGCAGGCAGAAGGTGTCTTCGGCAGCCAGGTGCTCGGTGCGGGTGGCACGTTCGCCAATCAGCGCGGCCAGCGGGAAACATTCGCCGGTGGTGATCTCGAAGGTGGTCTCCGTACCGCGCTTGGCGGTATGCGGGCGTTCGCCATGCACGCGGCCCTGCTTGACGATGTAGAAGTGCTCCACGGTGCCGTCGCTGGGCTTGATGATGGAGTCCCCGGCGGCATAAAAGCGCAGCTGGCAGTGTTCTACCAGGTAGCCGAGGTGGGCGACATCCATCTGATTGAAGGGCGGGAATTTCTGCAGGAACTCCAGGGTGCCCTGGATATTCTGCAGCACGGCCTGCCGGCCGGCTTCGGCAAACGCATCCGTCTTGCTCATGCAGTGCATCTCCCGCTGCTGTTTGTCACTATGCTCAATCCGTCGTGCCCGGCGGGCCATTACACCTAAGTCTAGTCGGTCGAGCACGGTGCGGGCTGCGGGTACAGCGCCCATGAAAAAGGCCGATGCAAGCATCGGCCTTGGGACACGCCAGGACGCTGCTCAGGGCAGGGTGAACAGCACCTTGACCGAGTCGTTGACCGCAGCGGCGTCGACGTAACCGATGGCATCGGCTTCGCCGGCGACCTTGGCAACGACGTCGGCATCACCGCCGACACTGGGCAGCGGCTGGCCCTTGCCGGTGAACACCAGGCCCGACCAGTAGGACTTCAACTGGGCTTCGTTCTTGCTGGTGACCTTGGTGTAGAAGGCTTCCTTGGTGGCATTCCAGCCAGCCTGGTCATAACCCTTCATGGACTTGTCCTTGCCCAGGAAGATGTTGGCGACTTCGGCCTGGGAGGGTGCCTTGGCGGCGCCCGGGTTGACGATGACCGCGACTTCGGCCTGGGCCAGGCCGGCCAGGGCCAGGCCCAGAGCGGCGCTGAGGAGACGAACGGACTGCTTCATGGACTGGCTCCTCAGAATACGAAGTCGACGCCGACGGAGATGATGTCGCCGTCGTAGTTGCGGGCCGGTACGCCGGCCAGGCCGCCGCTGCGCTCGAAAGCTTCGTTCTCGAACAGCTCCTGCTTGCCGCGCACGAACACGCCATCGTAGCCGCCGCTGGTGTCGACGCGCTTGTACTCGGTCTTCAGCACCACGGTGGGGGCGATGTTGTAGTTCAGACCCAGGGTCCAGGAGTTCTGCCGGCCTTCGTTCTCGTCGAGCTGGGCATAGGTGACGTGGGCCAGGAAGTCGCCGAAGCGGCGGCCACCCATCAGGTAAAACGAGTCGATGCTGGCATTGTTGTCATTTTCGGTGACGCGGGTGGTCCACTCGTTGGCGGTCAGCCAGGTACCGTTGTCGTACTGGTAGCCGATCGACGTGAACTTGCCCTTGTCTTTCTTCAGCTCAAGCAGTTGCAGGTAGGTAGGGGTGCCGGAGGCGTTGACCACGCCATCGATGGTGGTGGAGATGTCCGCCTCGACATAGCCAACCCGGAAGGTCCCGTAATCGTTGGTAGCCAGGCTGACGTTAGCGCCAAACAGCTTGCCGTAGTCGATGCTGAACAGGTCGTCATAGGCGAAGTAATCGCGGTTCTTGGCCTGGCCGGCGGCGACCTGGAAGGTCACCGAGCCGTAGGACAGCGGCAGGGTGTAGACGACGTCGGCCCCTTCGTAGTTGCTCAGCTGGACCTGGCTGTAGACTTCATCAGGCAGGCGCAGCCAGGGGTAGCTGAAGCCGACATCGAGGCTTTCCGAATACATGTACACCGGGCTGCGCAGGCGGCCGGCACGCACCATCAGCTGGTCGTTGGCCTGCCAGGACAGGTAGGCCCACTCCAGGTTGGCCTGCCACTCGTCCTGCAGCGGTTTGGCGGTAGCCTGCAGGGTTACGCCAAGGGTATCGGTCAGGCCATAGTTGAGCTGGGCACCGAACTTGGACAGCTGGTCGCCGCGCCAGGAATCGGTGGTTTGTCCGCTCACGCCATAGCTGCGGCCCTGATCTTCGCCGCCGAGGTGGGTGATGCCGACGCTGCCGAAGTAGTTGAGGCGATACTCGCCCTGCTCCAGGGCGAATACCGGTGCGCTGGCCAGGCAGATAGCCAGCGGCAGCAGTTTCATTTTCATCATGGGGGTCATGCTCCTGTGTTTCAGGTTAAACGCGAAATTGCGCCGTTGCCGCGCGCAGGTGATCTCCGGTGTTGACCAACTGCTCACCAAGGCGTGCGGTGGCTTCGGCGCCATGGGCGGTTGCTTGGGCATCCTGCTGCAACACTTGGGTGTCTTGCTGGATCGACGCGGACAGGCCGATCTGCTCATGGGTGAACTGGGCAATCCCGGCATTCAGTTCATTGATCTGACTGACGGCCTGGGCGATGGCTTCCAGTAGCTCGGTGGCTTGCGCCGAACGTTCGATGCTATGGCGGGCTTTCTCGCCATTGCTGGTCATTACGTTGAGCACGTTGTTGGCGCTGTTCTGCAGGCGCTGGATGATTTGCTGAATTTCCGCCGTCGATGCGGCAGTTTTCTGCGCGAGGTTGCGTACCTCGTCAGCCACCACGGCGAAGCCACGACCCTGCTCGCCGGCACGCGCTGCCTCGATGGCCGCGTTGAGCGCCAGCAGATTGGTCTGTTCGGCGATGCTGCGGATTACGGTGAGTACCGAGCCAACCTGCTGGGTTTCTTCTTCCAGCTGCTCCATGGCCTGTACGGCGCCCATCACGCTGTTGCCCAGGTCGTTGATGCTGCTCGACAGGCTGCCGATATTGTCGCGTGCGCTGCTGGCTTGGCGGCTGGCCGCGCCGGCCTGTTCGGAAGCCTGCTGCGAGCGCTGCGCGACTTCCTGGATGCTGCCGGTCATGGTCTGGATATCACGCCCGATGGATTCGGTATGGCCCTGCTGCGAGCGTGAATTGCCCTGGGCTTCCTGGGTCAGCTGGTAGAGCTCCTTGGATACGTTGCCGAGCGGTGCCGCGGCGTCGATGATCTGCCGGATGGTGCCCTGCAGCTTGTCGAGGAAGCCATTGAACAGTTCGATCATGGCGCCGATTTCGTCATGTGCCTCGACGGTCACACGGCGAGTCAGGTCGCCATCGCCCTGGGCAATGGCGCGCAGTGAGGCGATGACCCCATGTACGTTGGCCATGATGCCGCGGATCACCAGCAGAGCACCGGCGCTGACCACCAGCACCAGCAGCACGGCCAGTATGATGCCGGTGCGAGTTGTGCTGGCATTGCCTTCGCGGGCCTGGGCCAGGGTATGTTGGAAGTTCTCCAGAGCCTGCTGGCGGAACTGCTCGGCAACGCGTTGGGCCGCTTGCAGGTCGCTGGACATGCGATCCAGGTTGGGGCGCAGGTCTTCGAAATCGGCACTGCCGGCAATCAGTTGCTCCGAGGCGGCCAGGGCATTGTCGGCGTAGCGTTTTACGGCGGCCTGCCAGTCCTGTAGCCCCTTGCTGAGCTGTGCGTCATCCTGGGTCAACGGCTTGAGGCTGTCATGCAGGCTGGCGATTTCCTTGAGCACGCCGCGCGCCTCGTCCAGTGTGGTCAGCTCGCCCGCGGCCACGGCACTGTTGAGCAGTGCGGGAAGGCGCGAGAACTGGAAGATCGCCGCGTCGGCCCGCTCCAGCGTCGGGTAACTGGTGCTTTCCAGGGCCAGCAGGCGTTGGTCGTTGTGCGACAGTTGCAGCGCGGTGTAGACCACGAAAAGCAACAGGCCGAGCAGGGCAATGGCCGGTAGCAGGGTCAGCTTCAGCGACAGGGAGAGGTTCTTCAGCATGGCAGTGCTCGCAAAGGGACGACGGGCCTTCAGGTGACTAAAAGGTCGTTCAGGGTCATTCCCTAACCTTTCTCGCCTGCCATGGACATGCCCATCGTAGCCTGAATCGTGCCTATTGCTATAGCCCAACTCCCCTGGGTATGCCTTTTTTTTGGGCCTTTTTGCTACGAAAGTGCAAGCGACTGCCCCTTCATGGGGCAGTCAAGGTGGTGGTGCGGGTACCTTGGGCTAATCGGCAAGCTCCAGCAGTTGTGTGATTCGCTGCATATCCAGTACGCCGGAGAGCGCCTGTTGTCCGCCGTGTCCGTCGAACAGCAGGGTGCGTGGCAATTCGCCGCGCCAGCGTGGGTCGAGGGCGTAGGCCATGGCCTCGGGAGCCTCGTCGGCATAGGCGTAGTGCTGCCCGTCCAGGCCATGGCTGGCCAGCAGTGCGGCATGCTCGGCAAGCCGCGGCTCGCTGGCCACGGTGATCAGCCGTAACTGCGGGTAGGCCTGCTGGGCTTGGCGGAAGTGGGCGAGGTTCTGCTTGCAGTAGCCGCACTCCAGCGACCACAGGGCGATCAGCGTGGGTTGCTGATACTGACTGGCCTCGACCAGTGCGGCCGCCTGCTGGCGGTCGAGGGTGTCGACGCGCGGGGCGGCGAGCAGCGGCAGGTTGCACAGAGCGAGCAGCAGGCCGGCAGGAAAAAGACGCGACATCATGGCAATGGGTACCCCTTGAGGCCGTGATCGGTGCTGTGCCAGACCGGCAGCAGCTGGTTGCCGACCCGGAGCAGGCGTGGGTGGTCGGACGGGCCCTGGCTGCTGGCCAGGGGTACGCGGCGAAAGTGTTCGCCGCCATCCTCGGAAATTTCCGCGAGCAGCTGGGTACGCTGGCCGTCAAACTCTTTCCACAGCAGGACTACGCGCTGGCCGAGGCTGGCCACTGCGCCGTGTCCGGCGCGCGGGCCACCGAGGCTGCGCTGGCCGAGCACCTGGCCGTCGGCCAGCTGGCCGTAGAACAGCGGCCCCTGTTCGCCGTGCGGACTGAACCACAGCGCATGCAGCCGGCCCTGGCTGTCTTCGGCCAGGGCCGGGCCGTGGTGCGGACAGGCATCCACTTGCCAGCCGTCGAAGGTGGCGCGGCGCAGCTCGCCTGGCCGCTCGCGGCCCAGTGGCAGTAGCGCGTGATCACGCTGGCCCTGCTCGAACAGCTGGCGCCAGAACAGCAGCAGGCTGCCATCGGCGCGTTCGGCGAGCGCCAGGCGGCAGCACTGGCAGCTGTGGTCGACCAGTTTGTACTCGGCGACGAACTGCCGGCCGCCATCATCCGAGTGGCTGGCATACAGCGCCGAGCCCTGGTAGGCAGGGTTGTCGAGGCGCTCGCGGCCGTCGATCCACACCAGCCAGAGGCGTCCGTTGCGGTCCAGATGCTGGCGCACGAAGCTGTGTCCGGTGAGACGCTGGTCGCGATGCACCGTGCGCGGTGCGCTGAAGTCGCGGCCATTCTCGGCGCGGGCGAAGCGGATATCGCCGGTAAAGCGTTCGGCAAACCGCCGCGACCAGCTGACATACAGCGCGCCCTGCGCGGATACGGACAGTTGCGGGGCGTTCTCGGCGTCATCGGCAATCGCTTCGGCCTGGCTGTTGACCTGGCTGTGTGCCTGCCAGTGCTGACCGAGGTCGTTGCTGCGCAGGATCTGCACATGCCCGTCGCGAACCCGTGCGGCATACAGTGCACCATCGCTGCCGGCGGCCAGGCCGACACCCAGTCCGGGCTGCGGGTTGCCCATGGCCGCGGCCAGCAGGGGGATCGCGCTGAGCAGGCCAGGGGCCAGCCAGCGACAAAACGTTTTCAACATGACGAACTCCTTGTCGGTTTTACCAGCGGAGCTGCAGGCCCAGGGTGACGTTGCGCGGCAGGCCGGCGTTGTAGCTGGGTTCGCCGCTGTTGAGCGCGGAGGTTTCCGCGTAGCGCTTGTCCTGCAGGTTGTTGATGGCGGCATAGACCTCCATCTGCGAGCTGAGCAGGTAGTTGCCGCGCAGGTGCAGCAGGTCGTGCCCGGGATAGCGGCTGGTGTTCTGCGCGTCGCGCCAGTAGCTGCCCAGGCGCTGCCACTCCAGTTCCAGGCGGCCACCGTTGAGCAGCGCCGGGCGGTAGCTCAGGCGGTTGTTGGCGATCAGGCGGGGCGCCGCCTCCATCTCGTTGCCGGTGTAGTCGCTGCTGTTCGACAGCTGCCAGTCTGCATAGCTGTGCTTGGCGTAGGACAGGCTGGCCTCCCAGCGCCAGGCATCGGCCAGTGGCAGGCCCAGACCCAGCTCGACGCCGCGGTGCAGGGTCTTGCCGGCGTTGGTGGCCCGTCGCTGGTTGGTTACCGGGTCCTGGTAGTTGAGGATGTCGTTGCGCTTGGTCATGTGGTACAGCGCCAGCTCGTAGTCCAGCTCAGCCAGGTAGCCGCGCAGACCGACTTCGTAGTTGTCGACGATGATCGGCTTGAGGTCGAGCAGCGCCTCGGCGGCGGCTTGCGCACGGCTCGCCGAGCTTTCCCGCGAACCACGGAACACCTGGCTTTCCGAGGGGGTGCGGAAGGCGTTGCTGTAGGCCAGGAACGCGCTGAGCTGCGGGCTGAAGGCGTAGGTCGCGCCCAGCTTGGGGCTCAGGTGCTGATAGCGCACGGTGCTGCTGGCCGCGTGGCCATACCAGCCATTGCCGGGGAAGGCTCCCGGCACGCCCTGGCTGGCGCTGGCCTGGCCGCCGTTGAAGTGGTTGTCATAGTCGTACTGCATCTGGTCGAAACGCAGGCCGGCGGTGAGGCGCAGGGCCTCGCTGGGCGACAGCTCGCCGTGCAGGTAGGGCGACAGGCTCTGGAAGGTGACGTCGTAATCGTAGATGCGTACGGGGGCACGCTGCGGGTCCAGCTGGTAGTCGATGGCGCCGTAGGCGTTGCTCCGGCGCAGCAGGGCGATGGAGTCTTCTTCGCGCGAACCGGGGCTGTAGTCGTAGTCCAGGCCGACGATCAGCCGGGCTCGCCAGGGCTCGAAGTCCACCCGGTACTTGCTGAGGAAGCCAAAGGAGCGGTTGGCGGTGGTGTACTGGCTGGGGTCGTAGCTCACCGACCAGCTGGGAATGATGTCCATGCTGTTGTCGCGCAGATAGGGGGTGAACGACAACAGGGTCTGCTCGTCGAGCTGGTAGTCGAAGGCGCTGGACAGACGCCAGGCTTCTACCTGGCGGGTGGAGAAGGGGATGTTGTTGTGGCGCGGGTCGGCGTGGTACTGCGCCTGGTTGAGCGTGCCGACATGCGCCTGGTCGATTTGTGAGTAGCTGAAGACGCTTTTCACCCGCAGGGCATCGTTGTGCTGGTGATCCCAGCGCAGCAGGGCGCTTTGCCGGTCATAACCGGCGTGCTCTTGCCAGCCGTCCATGCGTGTCAGGTTGAGGGTGGCACGCAGGCCGTCGCGTGCGTTGCTGTCGCCGGCATCCAGCAACAGGCGCCGCCAGCCGTAACTGCCCAGTTCACTGGTCAGGGCGAACTCGGCTTCGGGCGGCGGTTCCGGGGTCAGCACGTTAACGATCCCGCCGATCGCATCGGAGCCATACAGGGCGCTGCCCGGCCCCTTGCTGACTTCGATGCCGCCGGCCTGCGGCACGTTGATCTCGTACAGCGCGTTATGGTTGAAAAAGCCGGTGGAGCGGGTCGGGATGCCATCCTCGAGAAACAGGTAGACCGGTGCGGTGGTCAGCGGCTGGCGAATGGCCGTGGAGTGGCCTTCGCCGGACAGGTTGCTCAGGCGTACGCCGGGCATGCGGTTGAGCACTTCGCTGGGGTGGCGCGGGCGCTGCTCCTGGATATCCAGGGCGTCCACCTGACTGATGCTGGCGGGGATTTCACTGGTCTTCTGGGCTTCACGGGTGGCCGTGACGCTGATCTGCTCCAGGTGCAGAGCCTGTTCATCGGTATCTGTCGCGGGGCTGGCCTGGGCGCAGCAGGCCATGCCGGCCAGCAGGCCGGCGAGGGAAATCGAACGCATGGAAAATCCTGTCCTTTGGCACACGCACAGGGCGTGGCGGGCATGCAAGCGGGCTCCGGCAGGCCAGGTGCAGGCTGTGCCGGGCGAACGGGGTGCAGCAGGGGTCAGGCGGACAGGTGGGGCGGGGCACGCGACAGCGGTACCGGCCAGTGGCTGGCCTGCTGGTCAGGCGCACGGCTCATGGCCGGGCGGGGTGGGTGCTGCGCAATAAACAGCGACAGACCCAGTCCCAGCTTGCTGTGCGGCAGGCTGGCCAGGCTGCAGTGCAGGCTGCACCACAGGCACGGCAGGCTGTCGCTGAGCGGTGCTGTACCGTCCAGAGCAACCCGTTGATAGCCCTGTGCCGTACACAGCTCGACCCAGGTGGTGCCGCTGCTGTTCGCCGGCATCGGCAACCATGCCGCCAGGAGCAACGCCAGGCAGGCGAAGTAGCAGGTCAGCAGTTGGCGAGGGGCGTGGTTGGCAGGCATGGGCTAAGCCAAATGAGAAGTGCCTGCACTATAGGTAGCTGTTGCGGGCGAGGCAATCGACAGGCTTGTCAGTGATCAAGAAGTGCGGAAAAAACCGCGGCGGCAGGTTCGTCGTTGCCCGGCTAGGCTGTGAAGGACGTGGCTCGATGGAGAACAGGTTATGTACCGCGTGCCCTGGCTGCTGGGTGGTTGGTTCTGTGTGCTGGCGAGTGCGTTTGCCGAGCCGCCTGCAGCGATCCTGCAGCGCGCCCTGGACGAGCTGCAGCCGAGTAGCTTGAGCCGTGCCGAGCAGCAGGCCGAGCTGGAGTGGTTCATCGCCGCAGCGCGTCCCCTGCAGGGACTGCAGATTCGCGTGATTGCCGAGCGGATTGCCACCCACGAGTACGAAGCTTTTGTCCTGGCACCGCTGTTCAGCGAGCTGACGGGTATTCGCGTTATCCACGAGATCAGTGGCGAGGATGACGTGGTCAACAAGCTGCGTGCCCAGCAGCGCACCGGCTTGCCGCTATACGATGCCTTCATCAGCGACAGTGATTTGCTCGGCCAGCACTTCCGCGATGGCCAGGTATTGGCGCTGACCGACTTCATGGCGGGCCAGGGTGCGGCGTTCACGCTGCCCAGCCTGGCACTGGATGACTTCATCGGCCTGCCGTTCGTGACGGCGCCGGATGGCAAGCTCTACCAGTTGCCTGACCAGCAGTTTGCCAACCTCTATTGGTACCGGCAGGACTGGTTCGAACGAGCGGAATTGCGCCAGGCCTTCCAGGAACGCTATGGCTATGCGCTGGACGTGCCGCAGAACTGGTCGGCCTATGCGGACATTGCCGAGTTCTTCAGTGAGCAGGTACGCGAGCTGGATGGGCGGCGTGTCTACGGGCACATGGACTATGGCGCCTACGACCCCTCACTGGGCTGGCGACTGTCGGATGCCTGGCTGGGCATGGCCGGGGTTGCCGACGTCGGCCTGCCCAACGGCGTGCCGGTGGATGACTGGGGACTGCGTGTCGAGGGCTGCCGGCCTGCCGGGGCGAGCATGCAGCGCGGCGGTGCGCTGGATAGTCCGGCAGCGGTCTATGCGCTGCGCCAGTACATCGACTGGTTGCAGCGCTTTGCGCCGCCAGAAGCGCGCCAGATGAACTTCAACCAGGCGGGTAGCGTTGCGGCACAGGGACAGATTGCCCAGCAAATCTTCTGGTACACCGCCTTTACTGCCGATTACACCCGGCCAGGCAGTCCGGTGGTGGACGAACAGGGACTGCCACGCTGGCGCGTAGCCCCTTCGCCACGTGGGGCCTATTGGCGCGAGGGCATGAAGTCGGGGTATCAGGATGTCGGTGCCTGGACGCTGCTCAAGGGCAGCGAACCCGCCCGGCAACAGGCCGCCTGGTTGTATGCGCAATTTGTCGTATCGCGCAGTGTGTCCCTGCGCAAGACCCTGGTAGGGCTGACGCCAATCCGCCGTTCCGATCTCGACTCGCCTGCCATGCAGGCAGCAGCCCCGCGTCTTGGCGGGCTGGTGGAGTTCTATCGCAGTGCAGCCGCACGTCGCTGGACGCCGACCGGCGCCAATGTGCCGGACTATAGTGGCATGGCCAGCCTGTGGTGGCGTTATCTGTATCCGGCGCTGGACGGCCGGCAATCTGCGCAACAGGCCCTGCAGGCGCTGGCCGGAGCGTTTGATGAGCATCTGGCCCGGCTGTCCGGCAGCCAGGCGCATGCCTGTGCGCCGCGCCTGAACAGCCGCAGTGACCCGCAGCACTGGTTGCGTCAGCCGGGGGCGCCCTGGCCGGCGCTGGCTGACGAGCAGCCAGCAGGGCGCACGCTGCCCTATGCGGAGGCCTTGCATGCCTGGGACTGAACGGATCTGGCGCGCGTTATGCCTGCTTTGTGCCTGCTGGCTGGTGCCCTGCGCCCAGGCCGAGCTGCGCCTGTATGCCTGGGAGCGTCCGCCGCTGGTGATGCGTGATGCGCAGGGCGTGGCCCGGGGCCTGGTGCCCGAGTTGCTCGAGGCCATGTTTGCCCGCGCCGGGTTGGCCTATACCGTGGAGTTTTTGCCGTTGCAGCGGGCTCTGCGCCAGGTGCAGCAAGATCCGCAGGCGCGCAGTTGCGTGGTGCTGGTCGAGCGCCAGCAGGAGCGCGAAGCGCGCTTCCTGTGGGTAGGGCCCTTGCTGATTTCGCGCCTGGCACTCTATGCACGGGCCGATGACGCTCTGCAGCTGGCCAGCTTGCCCCAGGCCAAGGCCTGGTCGATTCTCAGTCATCAGGGTTCAGGGGCGGGTGAGTACCTGCAGCGCATGGGCTTGCAGGTGCATTACTCGAATCATGAGGCACTGAATATCGGCATGCTCCGGCATCAGCGCGCACGATTGTGGGCCACCAGCCGTGCGGTGGCGGAGCAGGGGGCGGGTGGCTTGGCGTTGCGTGAGGTGCTGCCGTTTCTGACGCTGATGGAAGACCTGGCCTGCCATCCGCATCTGCCGGACGAACAGCTACAGGCGCTGCGTCAGGCGTTGCAGGCACTCTACGTGGAGGGGCAGGTTCAGGCACTGTATCGTCGGCATGGCGTGGCCCTGCATTGAAAACGCAAGAGCCGCCCCGAAGGGCGGCTCTTGGTGGACGCGCGAGCGAGCTTACAGGCCGTTCTTGGCCTTGAACTCGCGGCGACGGCGGTGCAGTACCGGCTCGGTGTAGCCATTCGGCTGCTTGGTGCCCTCGACGATCAGCTCCAGGGAAGCCTGGAAGGCGATGTTGTTGTCGAAGTCCGGCGCCATCGGCTTGTAGGCGGCATCGCCGGCGTTCTGGCGATCCACTACCAGGGCCATGCGCTTCATGCTTTCCAGCACCTGCGCTTCGCTGATGATGCCGTGACGCAACCAGTTGGCCAGCAGCTGGCTGGAGATACGCAGGGTGGCGCGGTCTTCCATCAGGCCGATGTCATTGATGTCCGGCACCTTGGAGCAGCCAACGCCCTGATCGATCCAGCGCACCACGTAACCGAGGATGCCCTGCACGTTGTTGTCGATTTCGTTCTGGATTTCCTCGGCCGACCAGTTGGTGTCCTTGGCCAGCGGAATGCTCAGGATGTCATCGACCGAGGCGAAGGTGCGCTTGGCCAGCTCCTGCTGACGCTCGAACACGTTGACCTTGTGGTAGTGCAGCACGTGCAGTGCGGCGGCGGTCGGCGAAGGTACCCAGGCGGTGTTGGCACCGGCCAGCGGGTGACCGATCTTCTGCTCGAGCATGGCGGCCATCAGGTCGGGCATGGCCCACATGCCCTTGCCGATCTGCGCGCGGCCGGACAGGCCACAGTTCAGGCCGTGGTCGACGTTCCAGTTCTCGTAGGCAGCGATCCACTTCTCGCTCTTCATGGCGGCCTTGCGCACCATCGCGCCGGCTTCCATGGAGGTGTGGATTTCGTCACCGGTACGGTCGAGGAAGCCGGTGTTGATGAACACCACGCGCTCGCTGGCGGCCTTGATGCACGCCTTGAGGTTGACGGTGGTGCGGCGCTCTTCGTCCATGATGCCGACCTTGAGGGTGTTGCGGGCCATGCCCAGCACGTCCTCGATGCGGTCGAACAGTTCGTTGGCGAAGGCCACTTCTTCCGGGCCGTGCATCTTCGGCTTGACGATGTACACCGAGCCGGTACGGGTGTTGCGACGGCTGGTGTTGCCCTTCAGGTTGTGCAGGGCGATCATGCTGGTGACCAGGCCGTCCATGATGCCTTCCGGTACCTCGAAACCATCCTTGTCGATGATCGCGTCGTTGGTCATCAGGTGGCCGACGTTGCGGATGAACAGCATCGAGCGGCCGTGCAGGCTCAGCTCGCTGCCATCGGCGGCGGTGTAGACGCGGTCGGCGTTCATGGTGCGGGTGAAGGTCTTGCCACCCTTGGCAACGGCCTCGGCCAGGTCGCCTTTCATCAGGCCCAGCCAGTTTTTGTAGGCGATGACCTTGTCATCGGCATCCACCGCGGCAACCGAGTCTTCGCAGTCCATGATGGTGGTCAGGGCGGCTTCCATCAGCACGTCCTTGACGCCGGCGGCGTCGGTCTGGCCGATCGGGCTGCTGGCGTCGATCTGGATCTCGAAGTGCAGGCCGTTGTTCTTCAGCAGCACGCCCTTGGGCGCGGCAGCTTCACCAACGTAGCCGACGAACTTCTCCGCCTGGGCCAGGCCGGTGGTGCTGCCGTCCTTGAGGCTGACGACCAGTTGGCCGTTGTCGACGCGGTAGCCGGTGGCGTCAACGTGCGAGCCGTTGGCCAGCGGGGCGGCTTCGTCGAGGAAGGCGCGGGCGAAGGCGATGACCTTGTCGCCGCGTACCTTGTTGTAACCCTGGCCCTTCTCGGCGCCGTTTTCTTCGCTGATGGCGTCGGTGCCGTACAGCGCGTCATACAGCGAGCCCCAGCGGGCGTTGGCGGCGTTCAGGGCGAAGCGGGCGTTCATGATCGGCACCACCAGCTGCGGGCCGGCCATGGTGGCGATCTCGGCGTCGACGTTCTCGGTGGTGACCTTGAAGTCTGCCGGTTCGGGCAGCAGGTAGCCGATTTCCTGGAGGAACGCCTTGTAGGCTACGGCGTCATGCGCCTGGCCCTTGCGTGCCTGGTGCCAGGCATCAATTTTTGCCTGGATTTCGTCGCGCTTGGCCAGCAGCGCGCGGTTCTTCGGCGCCAGGTCGTGGATGACGCTGGCGGCACCCGCCCAGAAGGCTTCGGCGGCGACGCCGGTGCCGGGAATGGCTTCGTTGGTGACGAAGTCGTAAAGGGCTTTGGCGACCTGCAGGCCACCGACTTGAACGCGCTCAGTCATTGCTTGCCTCACTTGATTGCAAACGGCTTGGAACCTGGCCTGCTTGCGGCCATGTAGTACGGGTCGGCGGATACTACAGGATGACGCGGGAAAAATCAGGGGGCGTGGCCGGGCAATTGACTGTCGGCAGGCCTTTGCCCGGGCCTATACTCGGGCGCATCCACCACTCTGCCACCGAGGATATCGCCATGCAGGTTACCCAGGCCCGACTGGCCGATGAGCCGGCGCTGCGCCCGCTGTTCGCCGCCTATCTGCAGTTCTACCAGGTGCCTCGCGCGGATGCAGAGATTCGCGCGTTCCTCGAGCAGCGCCTGCAGCGGGGCGACTCGCATATCCTCCTGGCGCGTGATGAGCAGGGCCAGGCATTGGGCTTCGTGCAACTCTATCCGCTGTTTTCCTCGCTGGCCATGCGCCCGGCCTGGTTGCTCAATGACCTGTTCGTCGCGCCGCCGGCGCGCCGCCAGGGTGTGGCCCAGGCGTTGCTGCAGGCAGCCCAGGCGTTGGGCCTGGCCAGCGGGGCCTGTGGCCTGCAGCTGGAAACCGCGCGCGACAACCTGGCCGCACAAGCCTTGTACGAGCGGCTGGGGTTTGTTCGCGACGAGCAGTTCTTTACCTACTGGCTGGCTTTGCCGGCCGCTGTTTGCAAGGAGTAGTCCATGGAACATCTGGTGTTGACCGTGATTGCCGCCGACCAGCCCGGCCTGGTGGAAAAGTTGGCCAGTTGTATCGCCGAGCAGGGTGGCAACTGGCTGGAAAGCCGTATGGCGCGCATGGCCGGGCAGTTTGCCGGGATTCTCAGTGTGGCCGTGCCGGCGACGCAGCAGGCGGCGCTGGTCGAGGCCTTGCAGGCGCTGGCCGGCGCGGGTATCCGTGTACAGCTGGCGAGCAGTGGTGTAGCGCCTGAACAGGCGGTGCGACATATCAGTCTTGATCTGCTGGGCAATGACCGCCCGGGTATTGTTCGTGACATCACCCGTTTGCTGAGCAGCCATGCCATCAACGTCGAAGATCTGCAGACCGAGGTGTTGCCGGCACCGATGAGCAGCGATTTGCTGTTCCACGCCGTGGCGCGCCTGGCGGTGCCGCAGGGGTTGACCCTAGAGCAGTTGCAGGCGCAGTTGGAAACCTTGGCCGATGAACTGATGGTTGAGCTGAACCTGCAGGCGGACTGACTATCCCCAGGCGGGGTGGATGAGCTTGTGGATAAGCTGGGGAGTTCGCCGGCCAGCCCGCGATGCTCGGGGGTTGTACGCAACTGGCTGAAAAACGAGCAAATTTTCCGGGTTATCGACAAAACATGGGGATCGTTCTGTGGATAACCGCGGGATGAATCCCTCCAGCCCCGATGCCCCCTGGCCTGGCCGGCATTGCTGGTTTTTTAGCCGCTGCTGCGCGCCTGCAGACCCTGGCGCTTGAGTTGACGCCACAGGTCCAGGCTGTACAGCAGCAGGCCGGCCCAGATGCAGGCAAAGGCCAGCAGGCGGCTGCGGTCGAGCGCTTCCCCATAGACCTGTACGGCCAGCAGCAGCACCAGGGTGGGTGCCAGGTACTGCAGGAAACCCAGTGTGGCGTAGGGCAGGTGGCGTGCTGCAGCGTTGAAGCACAGCAGGGGTACCAGGGTGATCGGGCCGGCTGCAGCCAGCCACAGGGCCTGGCTGTCGCTCCAGAATGCCGGTTGGCTACTTTGCGCCGCAGGGTGCAGATACAGCCAGGCCAGTGCCAGCGGCAGCAGCAGCCAGGTTTCCACGACCAGGCCGGGTAGCGCGGCGACCGGGGCCTGCTTGCGGATCAGGCCGTAGAAGGCAAAGCTCAAGGCCAGTAGCAGGGAGACCCAGGGCAGGCTACCCAGTTGCCAGAGCTGCTGCAGCACGCCCAGTGCCGCCAGCGCCACGGCCAGCCATTGCAGGCGGCGTAGCCGTTCGCCGAGCAGCAACATACCCAGTAGCACGTTGACCAGCGGGTTGATGTAGTAGCCCAGGCTGGCTTCGAGCATGCGGTCGTTGTTCACCGCCCAGACATAGATCAGCCAGTTGCAGGCAATCAGCAGGCTGCTGGCCGCCAGTACCCACCACAACCTGGGTTGTGCGCGTAGCTGGCGCAGCCAGCCGGGGTGTTTCCACAGCAGCAGGAGCAGGGCGCCACCCAGGGCTGACCAGAGCACCCGGTGGACAATGATTTCCAGTGCGGGGATGGCCTGCAGGGTCTTGAAGTACAGCGGGAACAGGCCCCAGATGATGTAGGCGGTGATGCCAAGGGCAAGGCCGCGGCGGGTTGAGCTGGCCATCGGGGATTCCAGTGTGCATGCAGGTGGTCATTCTAGTCCCCGAGCCAGAGCCTTGTCCGGGAGTTTTCCTGGCTGATGCGACAAATTGCCTCTCTGCTCGATTAGTTGGCCTGTTCTTGTCCGGGCGCAAGGATGGACTGTGCGCTTTTGTCGCGTAATACGCGCACTTCAATCCAGCAGGAGCGTGCGTTGTGAATTCAATCAAATACTTGGCCTTGTCCGTGGCGCTGGCGTTTACCGGCCAGGTACTGGCGGATGGGGCCGACGGCCTGTCACGCGTCAAGGTCGATCTGCTGGCGCCGCCGCAGGTGCATGCTCATCAGCAGGTAGCTCCTCAGGAGCCTCGCGTCGTGCAGTTCCGCCTGGTGGTCGAGGAAAAGAAAATGGTCATCGATGACCAGGGCACCACCTTGCAGGCCATGACCTTCAATGGCTCGATGCCAGGGCCGACCATGGTGGTGCATGAGGGCGATTATGTTGAGCTGACCCTGGTCAATCCGGCCAGCAACAGCATGCCGCACAACATTGATCTGCATGCCGCTACCGGTGCTCTGGGCGGCGCCGGTCTGACCCTGGTGGCACCCGGTCAGGAAGCCGTGTTGCGTTTCAAGGCCGACCGTACCGGTACCTTTGTCTACCACTGCGCGCCGGAAGGCATGGTGGCCTGGCACGTGCTGGCCGGGATGAGTGGCACGCTGATGGTATTGCCGCGTGACGGCCTCAAGGACGCCGCCGGTAAGCCGCTGCATTACGACCGTGCCTACACCATCGGGGAATTCGACCTGTATATCCCCAAGGACAAGGACGGCAAGTATAAGGACTACAAGACCCTGCTCGACAGCTATGGCGATACCCGCGCCACCATGCGCGGGCTGATTCCCAGTCACGTGGTGTTCAATGGTCGGGTGGGTGCGCTCACCGGCAAGAACGCGCTGACCGCCAAGGTCGGCGAGTCGGTGCTGTTTATCCACTCGCAGGCCAATCGTGATACGCGTCCGCACCTGATTGGCGGCCATGGTGACTGGGTCTGGGAAACCGGCAAGTTCGACAACCCGCCGCAGAAGAATCTGGAAACCTGGTTCGTACGCGGTGGCTCGGCCGGCGTGGCGCTGTACACCTTCCGTCAGCCGGGTGTGTATGCGTATGTGAACCATAACCTGATCGAGGCCATGGAGCTCGGTGCAGCGGGGCATGTCATGGTGGAAGGCGAGTGGGACGACGACTTGATGAAGCAGGTCAAGGCGCCGGGCCCGATCACCGCTGAGGAGTAAGTCGCTGATGAGTCGCCAGGCGCTGGGCTGGTTTTCGCTGGGGGTGCTGTTGTTGGCCGGTTGCGGCCAGTCCTTCAGCGAGCCGGAGCTGGTCCGGGTGCCTGGTGGTCTGGCGCGCTATCACCTGCCGGGTAACAGCCAGGTGTACGAAGAGCATCTGGCGGGCTTTGCCATCATGCGTCGTCAGGTCAGTCAGGCTGAGTATGCGGCCTGTGTGGCAGAGGCAGCGTGCCCGCCCGCCAGTGCAGAGCGCCCGCTCGCCGACTCGCCAGTCTTGCCGGCGGTAGGGCTTAGCTGGCAGGACGCCCAGGCCTATGCGGCCTGGCTGTCGCGGCGCAGTGGCGAGCATTACCGCCTGCCGCGGCATGGCGAGTGGGTGCTGGCTGCCGCCTCGGCCTATGTCGAGGAAGCGCCGGTTAGCGATGATCCGGACAATCCGGCACGTCGCTGGCTGGCTGAATATGCACAGCGTGCCAGCCGAGAGCGTCTACCCAGGACGCTCAAGGCATTTGGTGGCTATGGGCAGAACGAGCATGGCCTGCAGGACATGGCGGGCAATGTCTGGGAGTGGACAGATACCTGCTTCTCACGCAATGCCGGCGAGTTCTGTGGCATTCGTATTGCGGCGGGTCGCCACCCCAGCGTGCTGGCGGACTTCGAGCGCAATCCGATCAGCGGGGCGTGTTCGGTAGGTCAGCCGCCGACTCACCTGGGCGTACGCCTGGTGCGTGAGACGGTCTCAGAGGAATAGGCGCAGCGGTGGCTCGTCCAGTGCCGCCAGCTGTTCGCGCAGAGTCAGAATCTGCTCACCCCAATAACGCTCGCTGCCAAACCACGGGAAGCTCTGCGGAAAGGCCGGATCGTCCCAGCGGCGCGCCAGCCAGGCGCTGTAATGCATCAGGCGCAGACTGCGCAGGCCTTCGATCAGCGGCAGTTCGCGGCTGTCGAAATCGTGGAATTCCTGGTAGCCCTCGATCAGCTCGGCCAACTGGCCCAGGCGTTCCTCGCGGCTGCCGGCGAGCATCATCCACAGATCCTGGACGGCCGGTCCCATGCGGCAGTCATCGAGGTCGACGATGTGAAAACTCTCGTCGCGGCACAGCAGGTTGCCGGGGTGGCAGTCGCCATGCAGGCGGATGGCCTGCGCCGGATGGGCGGCGAACAGGGCGTCAAGGCGTTTGAGCAGGTCGCGGGCTACCGACTCGTAAGCCGCTAACAGGCTGCGCGGAATGAACCGGCCGTCGAGCAGTGTCTCCAGCGAGGCATGGCCGAAGCTGGCTGCGGTCAGTGCCTCGCGGTGCTCGAAGGGGCGCAGGGCAGCCACTGCATGCAGGCGGCCGAGCAACTGGCCAAGGCGGTACAGCTGGTCGAGATTGCCCGGCTCGGGTGCCCGTCCGCCGCGCCGCGGGAACAGCGCAAAGCGGAAACCCGCATGCTCGAAGAGGCTGCTGCCGTCGAGTTGCAGGGGGGCGACCACCGGGATGTCCAGGGCGGCCAGCTCGGCGCTGAATTGATGCTCTTCGCGAATGGCTGCATCGCTCCAGCGTTGCGGGCGGTAGAACTTGGCGATCAGCGGTGCCTCGCCTTCGAGGCCGACCTGATACACACGGTTCTCGTAGCTGTTCAACGCCAGTACGCGGGCATCGCTGAGGTAGCCCAGGCTTTCCACGGCATCCAGCACCAGGTCGGGAGTGAGGCTGGCAAACGGATGGGACATGTGGCGTGCTCCTTGGGCGCGGGGGCACGCAGTGTAGCGCCTGTCTGCGGTTCAGTCCTGCGGCCTGGGCGTACGCGCCAGGCAATACACGTCTACCCGGCTGGCACCGGCCTGCAGCAGCAGGCGCGCCAGGCAGGTCGCGGTGGCGCCGGTGGTCAGTACATCGTCAACCAGGGCTACCGGGCGGCCGGCCAGCAGGCTGCTCTGTTGCACGCGAAAGGCCTGGCGCAGGTTGCGCCGCCGGGTGTGTGCATCCAGGCCCTGTTGTGCGGGGGTGTCACGGATACGTTGCAGACATTGGCTATTCACCGCGATATGCAGGTGCTGGCCCAGCCATTGGGCGAGCATCTGCGCCTGGTTGAAGCCGCGTTGGCGTTGTCGCTGGCGACTGAGTGGTACGGGCAGCAGCCACTGCGGGCGAGGCAGGCCTTCGTTGAAGGCGTGCTGCAGGTGCTCGGCCAGTTGCTCGGCGAGCAGGCGGCCGTAGTTCCACTGGGCCTGGTGCTTGAAGCGGGTGATCAGGCTGTCGACCGGGAAGGCATAGCGCCAGGCAGCCTGCACTTGGCTGAAGGGGGGAGGGCTGCGCAGACAGGCCGCACAATACTGGCCGCTGCTGGGCAGGGGGAGGGCACATTGCAGGCAGTGGCCTTGCAGCCAGGGCAGTTCGGCCTGGCAGTCGCTGCACAAACCATGGCGACTATCGGTATGGCTGCCACATAGCTGGCAGAATTGGTCGATTTTTAGCCATTGGTTGACTCGCATTGTTCTGCTTGGTTGACAGCTCATCGTGCTTCCTTGACGATTGCTCATCCGTGAATGCCAGTCAGCCTAGCAGTTGTTGCGCGCTGTGCTGGCCAGTCCTGTCTGCCATGAGGAATGTCGCCGCGATGAGCGTCAGCCAGCCTGTTACCCGCCACGATTGGACGCTCGCCGAGGTCAAGGCGTTGTTCCAGCAACCCTTCAACGACCTGCTGTTCCAGGCGCAGAGCGTGCATCGCCAGCATTTCGATGCCAACCGTGTGCAGGTCTCCACCCTGCTATCGATCAAGACCGGTGCCTGTCCGGAAGACTGCAAGTACTGCCCGCAGTCCGGCCACTACAACACCGGCCTGGACAAGGAAAAGCTGCTGGAAGTGCAGAAGGTGCTGGAGGCGGCGGCGGAGGCCAAGGCCATCGGTTCGACGCGTTTCTGCATGGGAGCGGCCTGGAAGCATCCCACGGCCAAGGACATGCCCTATGTGCTGAAAATGGTCGAGGGCGTCAAGGCGCTGGGCCTGGAAACCTGCATGACCCTCGGCAAGCTCGATAGGGAACAGACTCAGGCGCTGGCTGCCGCCGGCCTGGACTACTACAACCACAACCTGGATACCTCGCCGGAGTTTTACGGCAATATCATCACCACCCGTACCTACTCCGAGCGCCTGGAAACCCTGGCCCATGTGCGTGAGGCGGGGATGAAGATTTGCTCCGGCGGCATCCTCGGCATGGGCGAGTCACTGGATGACCGCGCCGGCCTGCTGATCCAGCTGGCCAACCTGCCGGAACACCCGGAGTCCGTGCCGATCAATATGCTGGTCAAGGTCAAGGGCACGCCGCTGGCTGAGGCGCAGGATGTCGATCCGTTCGACTTCATCCGCATGCTCGCCGTGGCGCGGATCATGATGCCGAAATCCCATGTGCGCCTGTCTGCCGGGCGTGAGCAAATGAATGAGCAGATGCAGGCGCTGGCCTTCCTGGCGGGTGCCAACTCAATCTTCTATGGCGAGAAACTGCTGACCACCGGCAACCCGCAGGCCGACAAGGACATGCAGTTGTTTGCGCGTCTGGGTATTCAGCCGGAGGCACGCGAGGAGCATGCCGACGAGGTACACCAGGCCGCCATCGAGCAGGCGCTGATCGAGCAGCGTGATTCCAAGCTGTTCTACTCGGCCGTTTAACGGCAGCAGCAGGCTGCACGGCCCCGGCGCGAGAGTTTGTCGTCTGGGTCGTGGGGCTTGCCGCCTGGAGCTTTTGTAATGTCTTTCGATCTCGCTACGCGTCTCGCCGAGCGCCGCGCCGCCCATCTGTATCGCCAGCGACCGCTGCTCGAATCGCCGCAGGGGCCGCAGGTGCGGGTCGACGGCCGTGAGCTGCTGGCCTTTTGCTCCAACGACTACCTGGGACTGGCCAATCACCCTGAAGTGATCCAGGCCATGCGCGATGGTGCCGCGCAGTGGGGCGTCGGCGGTGGCGCCTCGCATCTGGTAATCGGCCACAGCACGCCGCATCACCAGCTTGAAGAGGCCTTGGCCGAGTTCACCGGGCGGCCGCGCGCGCTGCTGTTCTCCACCGGCTACATGGCCAATCTGGCGGCGGTGACGGCGCTGGTCGGGCAGGGCGACACGGTGCTGGAGGATCGTCTCAACCACGCGTCGCTGCTGGACGCGGGGCTGCTGTCCGGCGCGCGCTTCTCGCGCTATCTGCACAACGACGCGGCCAGCCTGGCCAGCCGTCTGGAGAAAGCCACGGGCAATACCCTGGTGGTCAGCGATGGCGTGTTCAGCATGGATGGCGACCTCGCCGACCTGCCGGCACTGTGTGCCGCCGCACGGCAGAAAGGCGCCTGGCTGATGGTCGACGATGCCCATGGCTTCGGTCCGCTGGGCGCTACGGGCGGCGGTATCGTCGAGCATTACGGCCTGGGGATCGAGGAGGTGCCGGTGCTGGTCGGCACCCTGGGCAAGGGCTTCGGTACTGCCGGGGCCTTCGTCGCCGGCAGTGAGGAGCTGATCGAGACGCTGATTCAGTTCGCCCGCCCCTACATCTATACCACCAGCCAGCCGCCGGCCGTGGCCTGCGCCACCTTGAAGAGCCTGCAACTGCTGCAGACGGAAAGCTGGCGCCGCGAGCATCTCAACCGGCTGATCGCCCGCTTCCGTAGTGGCGCTGCGGAAATCGGCCTGCGCCTGATGGACAGTCCGACGCCTATCCAGCCGATCCTGGTCGGCGACAGCGAGCGTGCACTGTGGCTGTCTGCGCTGCTCAGGGAGCGTGGCCTGCTGGTCGGCGCCATCCGCCCGCCGACCGTGCCGGCCGGCAGCGCGCGGCTGCGTGTGACCCTCTCTGCCGCGCACAGCGCAGCACAGCTGGAGCAACTGCTGGACGCCCTGGCCGAGTGCTGGCCGTTGGTGAGTGAACATGACTGAGCGACTGATCCTGTTGCCGGGCTGGGGCCTGGGCAGCCTGCCGCTGGACGTGCTGGCCGAAGCCCTGCGTGGCCTCGACCCGGCGCTCAGGGTGGAGATCGAGCCGTTGCCCGAACTGCGTCGCGGTGAGCCACGCGACTGGCTCCTGGAGCTGGATGAGCGCCTGCCGCCACACACCTGGCTGGGCGGCTGGTCGCTCGGCGGCATGCTGGCCAGCGAACTGGCGGCGCTGCGCGGCGAGCGTTGTCGCGGGCTGCTGACGCTGGCCAGTAATCCCTGCTTCGTCGCTGCGGAGGACTGGCCCTGTGGTATGCCTGAGGACACCTTCGCGGCCTTCGTTGCCGGCTGCGCCGAGCATCCGGCGGCCACCCTCAAGCGCTTCTGCCTGCTCTGCAGCCAGGGGGCGCTTGAAGCGCGAACGCTGGCCCGGCAACTGCAGAGTGGCGCTCCGCAGCTCTCGCACGAGGTACTGCTAGCCGGGCTGGAGGTGTTGGGCAGTTTCGATGCGCGCAGCGCCTTGCAGCGCTTTGCCGGCGCGCAACTGCACCTGTTGGGCGTTGCCGATGCACTGGTGCCGGCGGAGCTGGCCGGCGCCTTGCGGATTTTGCAGCCCAACAGCCAGGTGGGTCTGATCGACGGCGCCAGCCACGCTTTTCCCCTGGAATATCCACATGAGGTAGCGGCGGCCATGCAAGCCTTTATGCGTGAGGCGGCCGATGACTGAGCATGTGCTGCCGGACAAGCGCCGGGTGGCCGAGTCCTTTTCCCGGGCCGCAGCGAGCTACGACAGCGTGGCGGCTCTGCAGCGCGCGGTGGGTGCGCAGCTCCTGGAATACCTGCCAGCACACCGGCCGGCGCGTTGGCTGGACCTGGGCAGCGGTACTGGACATTTCACCCGTTGCCTGGCCGCGCGTTATCCGGAGGCCGAGGGTGTGGCCCTGGACCTGGCCGAAGGCATGCTGCGCCATGCCCGACCGCAGGGCGGGGCTGGCTGTTTCATCGCTGGGGATGCCGAGCAGCTGCCGCTGCGTGACGATAGCTGCGAGCTGATCTTCTCCAGCCTGGCCGTGCAATGGTGTGGCGACTTCGCCGCGGTGCTGGGCGAGGCCCGTCGCGTACTGCGTCCAAGGGGTGTGCTGGCCTTCAGCAGCCTGTGTGTCGGCACCCTGCAGGAGCTGCGTGACAGCTGGCAAGCCGTGGATGGCTTTGTGCACGTCAATCGCTTCCGACATTTTGCCGATTACCAGGCGCTGTGCGCGGCCAGTGGCCTGCAGGTGCTGACGTTGCAGCAGCAGGCGCGGCGGCTGCACTTTCCTGACCTGCGTGCCCTGACGCATGAGCTCAAGGCGCTGGGCGCGCACAACCTCAACCCAGGACGTCCCGATGGCCTGACCGGGCGTGCGCGGATCCGTGCGCTGGTCGAGGCCTACGAGCAGTTCCGCCAGCCTGCGGGCCTGCCGGCTACCTATCAGATTGTCTATGGCGTGCTGCGGCGGCCCGCCTGAGGGCGGCGTGCCTGGCGATTTCGAGGAGTGACCGTTATGCCACAAGCCTACTTCGTGACCGGCACGGACACCGAGATCGGCAAGACCACCATCGCGGCCGGACTGCTGCACGCTGCGCGTCTGGCCGGGCTGAGCACGGCGGCGGCCAAGCCGGTGGCTTCCGGCTGCGAGCAGACGAGCGAGGGACTGCGCAATGAGGATGCGCTGGCGCTGCTTGGGCAATGCACGCTGGCGCTCGACTATACGGAGGTCAATCCATTCGCCTTCGCGCCGGCCATCGCGCCACACCTGGCGGCACGCGAAGCGGCTGTTGAACTGAGTGTGGCGCGGCTGCAACCGGCTGTGCAGCAGGTGCTGGCGCGTGGTGCCGATTTCACCCTGGTCGAAGGCGCCGGTGGCTGGCGTGTACCGCTGGCCGGGCGTGAGACCCTGGCCGACCTGGCGGTAGCGCTCGACCTGCCGGTGATCCTGGTGGTGGGCGTGCGTCTGGGATGTATCAATCATGCCGTGTTGAGCGCCGAAGCCATCGCCCGCGACGGCCTGCGGCTGGCTGGCTGGGTCGCCAATATCGTCGACCCACAGACCTCGCGCCTGGAGGAAAACCTGGCGACGCTGGCCGAGCGCCTGCCGGCCCCCTGCCTGGGTCGGGTGCCGCGTCTGGCCAGTGCCGTGCCGCACGCGGTAGCCAGTTACCTGCAGCTATCTATGCTTTCGCTATAAACGGTTACACAGCCATAGCACTTTGCTTGTACGAATTTTGAGCAGAGTCTGCTTCAATAGACCTGTGTCCCGTCCTGCATGATCAGGAGCTTCTTATGGAAATTTCCTCCAACGCTTTCAACTCCGGTCTCAACGCCATGCGTGCCGGTCAGCAGCGTATGGATCAGGCCGCCAGTGAAATTGCCCGTGGTGCGGTAGCTCCGCAGGGTGAAGCACAGGGCAGCCCTGCCCAGGCGCTGCCGCCTGCTCAGCCCAGTCAGGCCGCCGAGCGGGTAGATAATCAGGCGCTGGCCGAGAGCCTGGTTGAACTGAAAAGTGCGCGCAACGATGTCGAGGCGGGCGCCCGGGTTGTCGCCACTGCCGACGAAATGCTCGGCACCCTGGTCGATACCCGCGCCTGACACCGCGCCCTGCGTTGTGCAGGGCGGTTCGGTGCCTGGGGGGTCGGCGTCGAGTGACTGATCATGCTGATCGGCAGCCCATTACCCTTAGCCGTGCCATTGGCATCCGGTCTGGACAAGCGTGTTGCAATGACAGCTGGTCCGCCCGCCAGCCCGGCGTTGGCCGAGGACTCTTCCTCTGCTACGGCTGAATCTCCCGCCGCCGTGCAGCGCGCTGCCGGTTCCGGCGACCCCCGCGAACAATCGCCCGGTGATCCGGCCGAGCAGGCGCAACAACAGCGCGAGCTGCTGCAGGTACGCCAGTTGGCCAGTCGTGAGCGCGAAGTGATCGCCCATGAACAGGCACACAGTGCGGTGGGTGGTCGATACGCCGGGGCACCCAGCTACAGCTACACGCGTGGGCCGGACGGGCGCAGCTACATCAGCGGTGGCGAGGTCAGTATCGATGTCAGCCCGGTGCCGAATGATCCTGAAGCGACCCTGCGCAAGATGGAGGTGGTGCAGCGCGCCGCCCTCGCTCCTGCCGAGCCTTCCGGGCAGGATCTGCGCGTAGCGGCCGCGGCGCGGGCCATTGCCGCGCAGGCGCGAGCCGAGTTGGCCGAGCAACAGCGTGCCGAACAGCAGGCTGCCCAGGCGGAGCGCCAGGCCCGTGCCGACGCGGCCGAACAGGCGACGCGTGAAGCTGCCGCCGAAGAGTCGGTCGACGCTCAGCCGGCAATGCGCCTGCCGCCTCCGCCCAGTCTGGAGCTGTATCTGCTGCTTGGACGTCCTCTGGCGCCCGACACTTCGTTTCGCGCACGGGCCTGAGCAGCGTATCGGGCAATTTCTGCTATGTTCAATGGATGCTGCAGAACCTGCCAGGCAGATGCTTGACAGTGGCTTGGCGTAAACGTATGTTTCAAACGCCTGTTTGACTGCCCGTCGAAAGCGATGGTGCGGACATCGAAAAAGTTGTTGCTGACAGTGGCCGGAGTGCCGGTCTTCTCAACCAGAAACCCTTCGCAGAGGTTTACCGATATGCCTGATTACAAGGCCCCCTTGCGTGATATTCGCTTCGTACGTGACGAACTGCTCGGCTATGAAGCGCACTATCAGAGCCTGCCGGCTTGCCAAGATGCTACCCCGGACATGGTTAACGCCATTCTCGAAGAAGGCGCCAAGTTCTGTGAGCAGGTGATCGCTCCGCTGAACCGTGTAGGTGACATCGAAGGCTGCACCTGGTCCCCTGAAGGCGTGAAGACCCCGACGGGCTTCAAGGAAGCCTACCAGCAGTTCGTCGAAGGCGGCTGGCCGAGCCTGGCGCATGACGTCGAGCACGGCGGTCAAGGCCTGCCGGAGTCCCTGGGCCTGGCTATCAGCGAAATGGTTGGTGAAGCCAACTGGTCGTGGGGCATGTACCCGGGCCTGTCGCACGGCGCGATGAACACCATCTCCGAGCACGGTACCGACGAGCAGAAGCACGTCTACCTGACCAAGCTGGTTTCCGGCGAGTGGACCGGCACCATGTGTCTGACCGAACCGCACTGCGGTACCGACCTGGGCATGCTGCGCACCAAGGCTGAGCCGCAGGCTGACGGCAGCTACAAAGTTTCCGGCACCAAGATCTTCATCTCTGCCGGTGAGCACGACATGTCGGGCAACATCGTGCACATCGTGCTGGCCCGTCTGCCCGACGCCCCGCAGGGCACCAAGGGTATCTCGCTGTTCATCGTACCGAAGTTCCTGCCCAACGCCGACGGCACTGCCGGTGCGCGTAACGCCGTGTCCTGTGGCTCGATCGAGCACAAGATGGGCATCCACGGTAACGCCACCTGCGTAATGAACTTCGACGGCGCCACCGGCTACCTGATTGGCCCAGCCAACAAGGGCCTGAACTGCATGTTCACCTTCATGAACACCGCTCGTCTGGGTACCGCCCTGCAGGGTCTGGCCCACGCCGAAATCGGCTTCCAGGGTGGCCTGAAGTACGCTCGTGAGCGTCTGCAGATGCGTTCCCTGACCGGCCCGAAAGCGCCGGACAAGGCGGCTGACCCGATCATCGTCCACCCGGACGTACGTCGCATGCTGCTGACCATGAAGGCTTTCGCCGAAGGTAACCGCGCCATGGTTTACTTCGCGGCCAAGCAGGTCGACCTGGTCAAGTACAGCCAGAACGAAGAAGAGAAGAAAGCCGCTGACGAGCTGCTGGCCTTCCTGACTCCGATCGCCAAGGCGTTCATGACCGAAGTCGGCTTCGAAGCAGCTTCGCACGGCATGCAGATCTATGGCGGCCACGGCTTCATCGCCGAGTGGGGCATGGAGCAGAACATGCGCGATTGCCGTATCTCGATGATGTACGAAGGCACTACCGGTGTTCAGGCCCTCGACCTGCTGGGTCGCAAGGTGCTGATGACCCAGGGTGGCGCGCTGAAGAACTTCACCAAGATCGTGCACAAGTTCTGCCAGGCCAACGAAGGCAACGATTCCGTCAAGGAATTCGTCGAGCCGCTGGCCAAGCTGAACAAGGAGTGGGGCGACATCACCATGAAGATCGGCATGGCTGCGATGAAAGATCGCGAAGAAGTCGGTGCCGCTTCCGTGGATTACCTGATGTACTCCGGCTACGCCTGCCTGGCCTACTTCTGGGCCGACATGGCGCGCCTGGCCGCCGAGAAGCTGGCTGCCGGTACCGGCGACGAAGCCTTCTACAAGGCCAAGCTGCAGACCGCTCGCTTCTACTTCGCGCGCATCCTGCCGCGCACCCGTACTCACGTAGAAGCCATGCTGTCTGGCGCCAACAACCTGATGGACATGGCCGAAGAAGACTTCGCGCTGGGTTACTAAGGGTTGCTTGAGTAAAAAAGAACCCCGCCATGCTGGCGGGGTTTTTTTATGGGTTTTTCCAGGCAATGCGCGGTAGATCAGTGCAGGTCGTGACTGCTTGGCTGCTAGGGGTGAGCGGTGAAACGCTTGCAGACCTTACAGTCCTAACCTGACTCTATGTCTTTGAAACGTTGTTAAGCTAAACTGCCGGCCCTGCAAAACCGGCCGATTGGCTTTCACCCTGGTTTTTTCGAGGAAATACCCGTGGCAGATTACAAAGCTCCTCTGCGCGATATGCGCTTCGTACTCAATGAAGTCTTTGAAGTGTCCAAGCTCTGGGCACAGTTGCCTGGCCTGGCCGAAGTCGTCGATGAGGAAACCGCCGCCGCCATTCTCGAAGAGGCGGGCAAAGTCACTGCCGGCAGCATCGCTCCGTTGAATCGCAGCGGTGACGAAGAAGGCTGCTCCTGGGTAGACGGTGCGGTGAAAACCCCGGCCGGTTTCCCCGAGGCCTACCAGACCTACGCCGATGGTGGCTGGGTAGGTGTGGGCGGCTCGCCGGAGTTCGGCGGCATGGGCATGCCCAAGGTAATCGGCGCGCAAGTCGAAGAAATGGTCAACTCGGCCAACCTGTCCTTTGGCCTGTACCCGATGCTGACCGCCGGTGCCTGCCTGTCGATCCTCAACCACGCCAGCGAAGAGCTGAAGCAGCAGTACCTGCCGAACATGTACGCCGGTGTGTGGGCTGGCTCCATGTGCCTGACCGAGCCGCATGCCGGTACTGACCTGGGCATCATCCGCACCAAGGCCGAGCCGCAGGCCGATGGCAGCTACAAGATCACCGGCACCAAGATCTTCATCACCGGTGGTGAGCATGACCTGACCGAGAACATCATTCACCTGGTACTGGCCAAGCTGCCGGATGCCCCGGCCGGCCCGAAAGGTATTTCGCTGTTCCTGGTGCCGAAGGTGATGGTCAATGCCGATGGTTCGCTGGGTGAGAAGAACAGCCTGGGCTGTGGCTCCATCGAACACAAGATGGGCATCAAGGCTTCGGCCACCTGCGTGATGAACTTCGACGGCGCCACCGGCTACCTGGTTGGCGAAGTCAACAAGGGCCTCAACGCCATGTTCACCATGATGAACTACGAGCGTCTGGGCGTGGGTATCCAGGGGCTGGCGCTGGGCGAGCGTTCCTACCAGAGCGCCATCGAGTACGCCCGTGATCGTATCCAGAGCCGTGCACCGACCGGTCCGGTCGCCAAGGACAAGGCCGCCGACCCGATCATCGTGCATCCGGACGTGCGCCGCATGCTGCTGACCATGAAGGCGCTGAACGAAGGTGGCCGTGCTTTCTCCAGCTACGTTGCCATGCAGCTCGACACCGCCAAGTACAGTGAAGATGCCACTGTGGCCAAGCGTGCCGAGGAGCTGGTTGCCCTGCTGACCCCGGTTGCCAAGGCCTTCCTCACCGACATGGGGCTGGAAACCACCGTGCACGGCCAGCAGATCTTCGGCGGCCACGGTTTCATCCGCGAGTGGGGCCAGGAGCAGCTGATCCGCGACTGCCGTATCACGCAGATCTACGAAGGCACCAACGGCATCCAGTCGCTGGACCTGATGGGGCGTAAGATCGTTGGCAGCGGTGGCAGCTTCTACAAGCACTTCTCTGACGAAATGAAGGCCTTCATCGGCAGTGCCGATGCCAGCCTGGCCGAGTTTGTCGAGCCGCTCAAGGCTGCCGTGAGCAACCTGGACGCCCTGACTGCCTGGGTCATCGAGCGCGCCAAGGCCAACCCGAACGAAATCGGTGCCGCTTCGGTGGAGTACCTGCAGGTGTTCGGCTACACCGCCTATGCCTACATGTGGGCACTGATGGCGCGTGCCGCCCTGGCCAAGCAGGATCAGGACGAGTTCTACGTGAGCAAGCTGGGTACCGCGCGCTTCTTCTTCGCCCGCTTGTTGCCGCGTATTCACTCGCTGAGTGCTTCGGTCAAGGCGGGCAGCGAGTCGCTGTACCTGCTCGACGCCGCGCAGTTCTGAGCCTAGGCGGCGCCTTGCGTCGCTCATAAAAAACAGGCCCGCCAGAGATGGCGGGCCTGTTTTTTTGTGCCGGATTATTCCCGGCCCAGGGTGTCGGCCAGCGCCGGGTTGTCGATAAAGCGATTGCGCGTGCCCTGAATCTGCGCAATGCGTTCATTGCGCGCCTGCTCCTCGCTGTCCGGCGGGTCCATGCGGTGCCAGGCCTTGAGCTCTTCGAGGTTACCGGGCAGGCGCAGGTTGTACTCCTCGTGCATGTAGAACATCGCCCGTGCCACGTTGCCTTTCGCTGTGTCTGGCGGCTCGATGGTCTTGTGCTTGATCTTCACCGCGCAGTCGAGATCGGCAAAACGTGGCTCGACTTGCTCAGCCAGTGTGCCAAAAGCGGCGCCGCGGCGTGCCTGTTCCACACGGGTGAGTGCCGGGTAGTAGTTGTGCAAGTCGGCCAGCATGTAGGGGTATTTGGGGTTGACGAGCGTGCACTGGTTGCTGGTCGCGCAGCGCATGGCCTGCTTGATCTGCCGTTCACTGAATACGGCGGCGGCTGTGAAGGTGCTGTGTGCGCCACTAAAAGGCGTAGCGCAATACAGTGTGGTGCCGCCCTGGGGATAGAGCGACCAGAAGTGCTGGGCAATGGCCTGTTCGGCATCGTCTAGCTGGTTTTGCCCGCTGGCCAGTGCAGCAGGACTGCTCAGGGCCAGGCAGGAGAGAGCGATAGCGAGTGAGCGCATGCGAAGAACCTTTGTTATATGGCCTGTGGCCTTGTTGTCGGTGGTGCGTCATGCGGCATGCGTGGAACCAGGCTGGAGGGTTCGCGGTGCATGGCATTTGTCGGACAATTTCAGTCTAACAAGAGCTTCGTCACAAGTGAAACCGCTAGTGCTTGGCATTTTCGCAGTCGTCTTCGCGCTAGGCGCAGCCGTGTAAGCCTTGGCTTACACGGTGTGGTGCATTTTGCCACTATGGCCTTACTGGCGCCCTGCGTAACATTGCCAGCACAAGGACGACGCGCAGGACGCGCCACGGAGTACAGGGATTGCGAGGATTGCCATCAGGACGATGGCCGAGCATGGAAGCCGCAACATTCTGCAGAACCCCGCTAGTCGGGGTTTTTCTTTGCCTGGGAATTGCCAGTCGTAGCTCCGCGGCCTGTCTCCTGCAGATGGCGCAGAGCGACATCAATCAGCGCCAGCAATTCATCGATGGCCAGTGTCGCGCACTGGAAGTAAGCCTTGGCGGCTATCCCAGGTTGCTCAACATTCAATAGTTCCTGGTCGATACAGCGCAGGAAGCTCAACACCGTCTGCTCTCCGCGCATCAGGTTGAAGCGTCTGCATTGCTCATGGTTGTGCAGGGTGGTGAAGGCGCTACGCGACAGTTGCTCGATCTTCTGTTTCAGGAAGCGCAGGCGTACCCGCTGCTCGGCACTGCTGTGCCGTGCGGCAGCGATTCCCGTACCCAATGCGCGCGCTTGCCCGGCCCACTCGGCTGCCTGGATCACCTCATGCCAGATGCACGGCAGGTAGGACAGCTCGCTGCGGCCCTGGCTCAGGTCGAACTCGCTGGCAATGTCCTCCATCAGAAAGATGGCGTTACGGATGATCAGGTGATGCTGGGCCAGGTTATTGGCCGGGTCGCTGTTGCGCACGTCGCGCAGGCGCGACCAGTGATCGAACAGGCTGGCCCAGGCGGTCTGCTGGTTACCGGACAAGCGTGTCGCCTGCAGCAGGTGATCGTCGACCTGCAGGCGCACGGCAGCCAAGTCCTGGCTGAGACTGCTGTCCCCGCATAACAGGCCATTGCTCAGTCCGCGGTGGCGCTGCCAGCCGCCGATCAGCTCGCGTAGCAGGCTGAGCTGGGTGATGTTCAAGCGGAGCTGGCGCTGTTGGCGCTGCTGCAGGCGCCGATGCAGCGGGTAGAGCAGCGCGCAGAGCAACGCGACGCCAAGCGCCAGGCCGGGTAGGGTGATCCAGGCAGACACGTCGTGCATGCTGTTTACCTCGTCAGATGTGCCAGGTGATGAGCGATGCTGCGCGCCTGGTCGGCCGCCTGCAGGTTGTCGGCATTACCGCGCCGCACGCGGTCGGCCAGTTCGGCGATTTCTGCCACGGCCTTGCCCTGTTGCTCGGTGCTCACGGCGACCTGCTCGACCTGCCCGGTCAGCTGGCCGGTCCACTCCTGCACGGTATCCAGTTGGTTGCGCACGCTGGCCGAGCGCGCCGCACTGCGCTCGGCTTGTTCGCTGAGCGCGGCCATCTGCTGGCTGGCGTTAGCAATGTGCTGCTGTATCTGCTCGATATTGCGGCTGATCTCATTGGCTGAATCCTGGCTGTGCTGGGCCAGGCGGCGCACCTCGTCGGCGACTACTGCAAAGCCACGCCCACTTTCCCCGGCACGGGCGGCCTCGATGGCGGCGTTGAGCGCGAGCAGGTTGGTTTGCGTGGCGATGCCGCGAATAGTCCCGGACATCTCGCTGATGGTCTGCGAGTAGGCGTTCAACTGCTGGAACAGGTTGTTGGTAGCCACCGCCTGCTCGTCCATGCGGGTGACCTGCTGCACCAGATTGGTGAGCTGTTCGATGCTGTGCTGCAGTTCGGCGCTGGCTTGCTCGCTGGTTTGCTGCGCCGTTGCGGCCAGTCCCGCGACCTCAACGATGCTCACATTCAGCTGCTCGACCGCTGCGGCGGCGACGGTGGCCGCCTCGCTTTGTGCCTGTGCATTGTGTGTCACCTGGGCGGCGCTGTGCTCCAGCTCCTGCGAGGAGTGCGAGATTTCATCCAGGCGTTGCTGCAACAGTTGTTGTTCGCGCTGCTCTAACAGCCGCTCGTGCTGCCAATGCTGGCGCAGCGGCTCCAGCAGGTCGCCGCTGCCGGTGGGGGTTGGCTCGCGTAGGGTGTGCAAGGCGTGGAACAGGCGTTGCAGGCACGCCAGGCTCAGGTAGGCAGACAGCAGGCTGAGCCACGCCGCGCCGTAACCCGGCCACAGCCATAAGCCCAGCAGGCTGAACGCACCCAGGCTGGCAAGCGCCAGCAGAGTGCGCTGCGGGCCGAGCACGCGCAGCAGCAGAAAGGCTGGATAGGTGATCCCGTTCATCTGGCAGAACTCCCTGGATAGCGCGAGGCACACCAGGTTTACGCAAGAGTGATGCCAGCTGGCCAGTACGCGCTCAGTCAGTCCTTGCTGTCAGGCGGGGCAATGCGCTTGCCAGGACGTCGCAGCAGCAGCGGCGCCTGGCTATGGTGCTGTGCGCCATGGCGTGCCTGATTGATCAGCTGTGGAATCAGCGTGCCCTCCGGCAGATGCCGCCAGAGGCGGCTGGGCAGGTGTTGTTTGAGCGCGCGCGGATTAACGCGCGCCGGATTGAAGGTGCTGCTGTAGTAGGCCTGCCACAGCGCTTGCCCCTCGCTGTCAGGCTGCGTGGCCCAGACCTGCCATTGGCGCGGGCAGTGGCGATGATGGTGCAGGCGCTGGCCATCCCAGTGCACGCCGTCTGCAGGCGTGGCAATCAGCCAGCGTTGCTGGCCCAGGCGCTCGCTGAAGTGCCTGCTGGCCCAGGCGAGAATGTCATGGCGAGGCTCGAACCAGGCCAACAGGTCCACCTCGCTAACGGCGGGTGCCGGCTGAAAGCGCACAAAGGCGTGCAGGTGGTGTGCCTCGCGGCGTACGGCCTTGATGCGTCGCTGCAGTTCGCTGCCGTCAGGGTCGCCAGCCAGAGCCGCACTGCGCTGGCCATGCACAACACGCCATAGCACGCGATAGAGCAGGCTCCAGCGTGCCTCGCCACGGTAGCGTGCGGCGCACTCCAGCTGTTGTAGAAGTTGTGCCGGTACGCGCAAGTGGCCGGTGCTGGCCGGCAGGGCGGCCTGACCATGATCGAACAGGCCAGGGCAGCTGTCGGCGTCCTGCCAGTGCAACTGATGCGGCGCCAGGCCCTGCAGCAAGGCCTGGCGTGCAACCTCACGCCAACCGGCGAAGGTGCCATCGACATACAGCGTACGCATTACCAGAGTGCCAATTGTGCCGGGCTGTCGCGCAGTTGCTGACGCAGGCTGGCGGACTCCTGCTCGGCCTGGCTGGGGCGATAGTCGGCGGTAATGATGAAGGGGCGCGCCTTGTCCAGCACGCAGCGCAGGTGCAGCAGGTCGGCCAGACGAATACGTCGCTCGCGGCGCAAGGCTACCAGGCGTCGGGCGCTGAGCATGCCGATGCCTGGCACGCGGGCTATCTGTTGCTGCTCGGCACGATTCAGGTCGAGCGGAAATTGCTCGCGGTGCGCCAGCGCCCAGGCCAACTTGGGATCGATATCCAAGGCCAGATTGCCCGGCCCGCCGAGCAGTTCGCGGGCCTGGAAACCGTACCCGCGCATCAGGAAATCGGCCTGATAAAGGCGGTGTTCGCGTAGCAGTGGCGGCGCGGCAAAGGGCACGGTCTTCGGGCTGTGTGGTATCGGGCTGAACGCCGAGTAGTAGACACGTCGCAAGCGATAGCTGCGATACAGGGTCTGGGCGTTGTGCAGGATGGTGCTGTCGTCGGTCGCGTCGGCACCGATGATCATCTGTGTGCTCTGTCCAGCCGGAGCAAAACGCGGCGCGCGGCGTTCCTGTTGAGCCTGTTGCTCACCGTGATGAATCTGCTGCATGGCCTGGCGAATACTCACCACACGCTTTTCCGGTGCCAGTTGCACCAGGCTGCGCTCGGTCGGCAGTTCGATATTCACGCTGAGCCGATCCGCATAACGCCCGGCTTCGGCAATCAGTTCGGGGGCGGCATCGGGAATGGTCTTCAAGTGGATATAGCCACGGAACAGATGTTCCTCGCGCAACAGGCGTGCCACGCGAACCAATTGCTCCATGGTGTAGTCGGCGGAACGGATGATGCCTGAGCTGAGAAACAAGCCACTGATGTAGTTGCGCTTGTAGAAGTCCAGGGTCAGCTGCACCACCTCTTCCGGGCTGAAACGCGCGCGCGGCACATCACTCGAACGACGATTGATGCAGTACTGGCAGTCGTACAGGCAGAAATTGGTCAGGAGGATTTTCAGCAAGGCAATGCAGCGCCCGTCCGGGGTAAAGCTGTGACAGATCCCCGCACCATTGGTCGAACCCAGCCCAGCCTTACCTTTGGAGCTGCGCGTGGGCGCGCCACTGCTGGCGCAGGAAACGTCGTACTTGGCTGCATCGGCGAGGATGGTGAGTTTGTCCAACAGCTGCATGGCGATCACGATTAATTGTATACTGTATATTCGTACAGTATACGTAGAGCCTGCTGCCTGACAAGCAGGTAGGCCCTCCCAGTCCCGCAGTGGGCTGGCTAGCTAGGCGCACGCTGAAAAAAGCCACGCAGCGCGGCTTGCAAGATGGTGGGTACACACTCTCCAGAAAGATCAGGTACCTGCAGAAATATCATTGCCACGGCTATTTCTAGTGCTTGGGTGGGGAACGAGACCGCGTGCGTTTTCAGGTTTCACTTTCTGCGTCGGGCCGGGGGGCTAATATCTGGCGCCAGTCTATTATTTCGCTCACGGGGGGTGACTAAAGCCTGCCCTTAATTCAGACCTTAGGTGGCTCATGCCTCTCTCGCCTGAGTCTCCCGCCAGCGACTCGGTTGCCCTGCAGGTGCGCACCGACCGGCTGCAACTGCTGTTTCGTCAGTCTTTCCTCGCCACATTTGGCAGTGTGGGGGGAGCAACGGTGCTGTCCTGGTTGCAGCACGATCTGGGCAACCACGCCGTTATCGCCCCCTGGCTCATTGCCCTGTGTCTGGCCGGCATGGTTCGACTCAGTCTGTTTTGGGCTTACCACCGCAGCGCCCCACATAACCGCACGCCTGCCCGCTGGGAAGGCGTGTATTGGGTGACGCTTGTAGTCACGTCCGCAATCTGGGGCATCGGTGCTTTTCTGCTGATGTCCCGCGACAGTTTGCTGTCACAGGTCATGACCCTCTTTTTTGCGATCGGCATGGCCGGCAGCGCCATTTCGGCCTATTCGGCTTATCGCTCCATGACCCTCGCCGCCGTGGCGCTGGTGCTGCTACCCACAACGCTGTGGCTGTTCACCGAACCGGGCACCGAACAACGGCTGCTGGCCGTGACCACTCTGGCCTTTTCCATCTTCGTCATGCGTGCCACCCGCGAACTGTCCGATGCACTGGGCTCTCTGCTGTGGCTGCGCCGCGAACTGGAGATCCAGCACCGCATCGCCAGCAATGCCGCGCGCACCGACGAACTGACTGGGCTGAACAACCTGCGCGCTTTCAAGGAGCAGGCCGATGCGATGTTCTCTTACACCCGCCGCCACGGCTTGCCGCTCTGCGCGCTCATGCTCGACATCGACCACTTCAAACAGATCAACGACACCCACGGTCACGCTACGGGGGACCGGGTGCTGCACGCGGTGGCGAAACGACTGAAAGCAACCTTGCGTGAAGCCGACCTCTGCGGTCGACTGGGCGGCGAGGAGTTTGCAGTGCTGCTTGCCGGCACGGAATGGCATGAAGCACTGGCGATCGCTGAAAAGCTGCGCCTAGCTTTTTTGCTCTGTATGTCCTGCAGGCGTGGTCATGTCTGATGGTTTTTCATCGCTATAGCGCAGGTATTCAAAGCCCGGGAGCTCGTAAAGACGGCCGGTGGACACATGCTTGGGAGGCTCAAATACGTGGCCAGCCTTGATCATCTCGGCCTCGATTGCGTCGGTGATGAACAAAGGCTCTTCAATCAATGGGGTGTCGTTCATGCCTATTCCTTTGGCGGGCGGTCTGTAGTGACACTCGATTATGCGAATTTTAGCGGCTAAAGCAGGCAGGGGATTTTAGCTGCTAAATTTTGGCCATGACCTGAGAGGTGCCGGTATGCAGGATCGAGATGAGCTTGAGGGTGTCTTGGAGCGCTATGCCCTAGGGAAAACCGCAGTGGCCAACGCGATTCGCGAGAACAAGCGGCTTGGCCTGGGTGATGCAGAGCCACCGACTGAGGAGGAGGTTGCGGCAGAGATTGCTGCGCTGGACTTCTCGCGCTGGAAATCTGTTCCAGTGGCATAGCGGTAGCCCCGGGCGGGGCTACCTGATTTTAGCCGCTAAAATTTCTCGTCTCGGCGGCCGCGATTAACGAACTCGGCAATCTCGTCTTCTGGCGAGCCACCGCTTTCGCTTCCTGGCCCGATGCTGTTGGGCTGATCGTCCTCCTGGCCCCGAATGGCTGCTGCCATCTGGCCGCCGAGGGTCTGCTGGGCTTGCTCCATAAAGTTACTGCCGAGCTTGGCGGCTTTCTCCCCGATAACTGCACCTGCACCTTTGGCAAGTTCAGCAGTGGTGCTTACGGCTAGTTTGGCGGGTTGCTGTAGCGCACTGCCGCCAGAGTCCCCCATGGCCTCGGCCAGCGGGCTGCCCGATCTGTTGCCATCTGCCCCTGCAGAGCCTTGGAAAATGGGCATGCCGCCGTCATCCATCGCTCCCTGCGCTTTCTGCATTGCTGCTTTGATGGCTGAAACGCCCCCAGCCACATTCTGGGCTCCGGCCATAGCAGTGGAGCCTGCCATGCTCATCGCGGCAGAAGCCATGCCGACCGTTCCCATTTCCTCTTCGGCGCTTAGTCTGCGGTCGCGCCCATCACCAGGGCTTGGTTTGCGGATATTCAATACTGGATTGAAGGTGAGCCCCAGGCCCCACTCCTGAATCGCCACGGTGAATAAGTGGCTAAGCAGGGCAAGCTCCAGGCGCACGGTGTTGTTGCTGGTAGGGGCGCCGCGCTTGCTCAGGGTGCCTAGGCGGGTGTCGCGGTAGTTGGCGATGATCTCGGCGGAGAGGGCGGCCAGGGAGTATTTGCCCAGGTGCTGGATCAGCTGCTTGGCTTTGGTGGCTTCAGCCTTGCGCGTGGTGGGTTTCTTGCTGGGCGTCACCTCGGCCAGATAGCGTTCAAGGGCCTTCTCCAGAGTCATGCGCTCGGAGCCGCTGCGCTGGATGTACACGCCCCTGACCATTTCATCTTCGGTGCGGCGCGCCCAGTCTTCGGCATCACGTTTGGTTCGGAAGGTTTTAGTGTTGGTCGGCCAGCCAGTTTTGCGCACCAAGGCTTTCCAGGTGCCGGCTTCGGTTTTGATAATGGTGGCCATGTTTTTGAGCTCCAAAGGCGTGCGGCTGCACCAGCACTGTACCGAATTTGTACCTTTGGACTATAGGACTGTTTCGCAGCGTTGCGCTGCAGAAACTAAAAAGCCGCGCAGTGCGCGGCTTTGGAGTTGGTGGGCCCACACGGACTCGAACCGTGGACCAAAGGATTATGAGTCCTCTGCTCTAACCGACTGAGCTATAGGCCCTCAGAAGGAGGCGCGATTATAACCACGGGCTGGGAGGCCTGCCAGTTATCGGGCGGCATAAAGCAAAATCCCCGGCGGGCCGGGGATTTTGTGTTTACTCGTCGAGGAAGGAGCGTAGGTGCTCGCTGCGTGACGGGTGGCGTAGCTTGCGCAGGGCCTTGGCTTCGATCTGGCGGATACGCTCGCGGGTGACATCGAACTGCTTGCCGACTTCCTCGAGGGTGTGGTCGGTGTTCATGTCGATACCGAAGCGCATGCGCAATACCTTGGCTTCGCGGGCGGTGAGTCCGGAAAGCACGTCGCGGGTGGCTTCCTTGAGGCTTTCCACGGTGGCTACGTCGATCGGCGACTGCATGGTGCTGTCTTCGATGAAGTCACCCAGGTGCGAGTCTTCGTCGTCACCGATGGGCGTTTCCATGGAGATTGGCTCCTTGGCGATCTTCAGTACCTTGCGGATCTTGTCCTCGGGCATGTCCATGCGCTCACCCAGCTCTTCCGGGGTGGGCTCGCGGCCCATTTCCTGGAGCATCTGGCGGGAGATGCGGTTGAGCTTGTTGATCGTCTCGATCATGTGCACCGGAATACGGATGGTGCGCGCCTGGTCGGCGATCGAGCGGGTGATGGCCTGGCGAATCCACCAGGTGGCGTAGGTGGAGAACTTGTAGCCGCGACGGTATTCGAACTTGTCCACGGCTTTCATCAGGCCGATGTTGCCTTCCTGGATCAGGTCGAGGAATTGCAGGCCGCGGTTGGTGTACTTCTTGGCGATGGAGATGACCAGGCGCAGGTTGGCCTCGACCATTTCCTTTTTGGCGCGGCGTGCCTTGGCTTCGCCGATCGACATGCGGCGGTTGACGTCCTTGATCTCGGCGATGGTCAGTTCGACTTCGCTCTGCAGGTCGAGCAGCTTCTGCTGATTACGCTTGATCTCGTCACTCAGCTCGGCCAGGGCGGCAGCGTACTTGGCTTTGCCCTTGCTGAGGCCATCGACCCATTCCAGGTCAACTTCGTTGCCGGGGAACAGCTTGAGGAAGTCACTGCGCGGCATGCGTGCGTCGCGTACGCAGAGTTGCATGATCGCGCGTTCCTGCTGGCGCACGCGCTCCAGGGCGCTGCGCACGCCGGCGACCAATACGTCGAACTGTTTCGGCACCAGCTTGATGGGCATGAACAGCTCGGCCAGGGCCAGCAGTTCGGCATCGGCCTGCTTGCTGCCGCGACCGTGCTTCTTCAGGGCTTTCTTGGCCTTGACCAGTTGCTCGGCTACTGCACCAAAGCGGCGCGCGGCTTCTTCCGGGTCCGGACCGCCGTCGCCTTCTTCTTCCTCGGCGTCGCCGTCTTCTTCGTCTTCGTCGTCCTTGTCCTTGTCGACGCTGTCGTCTTTGAGTTCGACAGGCTCGACTTCGGCTTCCGGCACGCTGCCGTCATCCGGATCGATGTAGCCGCTGAGGACATCGGACAGGCGGCCACCTTCGCTGGTGACACGCTGGTATTCGGCAAGGATGCCGTCGACGCTGCCGGGGAAATGGGCGATGGCGCTCATCACCTCGCGGATGCCTTCCTCGATGCGTTTGGCGATTTCGATCTCGCCTTCGCGGGTCAGCAGTTCCACGGTGCCCATTTCACGCATGTACATGCGTACCGGGTCGGTGGTGCGGCCGATATCGGTTTCCACGGCAGCCAGGGCTGCAGCGGCTTCTTCGGCGGCGGCTTCGTCAGTATCGGCTTCGGCCAGGAGCAGGGCATCCGCATCCGGGGCGCTTTCGAATACGTTGATGCCCATGTCGTTGATCATGCGGATGATGTCTTCGACCTGTTCCGGATCGGAGATATCTTCCGGCAGGTGGTCGTTGACCTCGGCATAAGTCAGGTAACCCTGCTCACGGCCGCGGGCGATCAATTCTTTGAGGCGGGATTGCTGTTGCGCTTTTCCGGACATAACACCCTATCCACTGAAGGTCTTGGCGGGCAAAAAACAAGCCGGGGATTATACCCGAGCCGTTGGGTCAGACGCCAGTTTGGCTCTTGTCGCTGCTCTGCACGCGGCTGAAATGCTCGCGCAACAGTTCTTTTTCTTCCGTGCTCAGTTCGCCGGGGCTCTTTTGCAGGATGGCCTGCACGGCGTTTTCGCGTTGTAGGCGCTGCTGGCTTGCGGAGAGTGTAGTAATGGTGTCGAAAAACTGCTGTTCAAGGTTGTCGCTGTCGATCAGCCATTCCTTTTCTGCCAGGGCGCGCAGCAGGCGGCCCTGTTCGGTGCCGTGCCAGCGGGCGAGCAGTTGCAGGCTGTGCAGTTGTGGATTTTTCTGCAGGGCCTCGATCAGCGCGACCAGCAATTGCGCGTAGAGGTCGCTGCCGCCGGCGAAGTGACTGGCGTCATCGACGCGCTGGGCCAGTTGCGGGTAGCGCAGCAGGGTGCGTACGGCGGTCAGTGTGGGTGACTCGACGCTGACCGCCTGGCGCGGTGGGAGTGGCGGCTGGCGGCGCCCCTTGCCGGACCAGGGACGCTCGCTCTTCCAGCTTGTGCGGGGGGCGGTTGCCGGTGCGTCGTTGCTGAGCGGGCTGGCTGGATAGTCGTCGTAGGACGGCTGGGCGTTGTAATAGTGGCTGAGGTCGTCAGGCTCGTGCTGCGTGGGTGCGCTGGCGGACGGCGCCTGACGGGCAGCCGGTGTGTGCTCGGCACTCAGGCCGGTAATTTCGCTGAGGCGCTGGCGCATCAGGGTGCGCAGGTTGTTGCCGGGAATGCGCTCGATCAGTGGGGCAGCGAGGGTGGCCAGGTGTGCCTTGCCTTCCAGGGAGCGCGGGTCGGCTTCTTCGCTGAGTTGCTGAAAGAAGTAGTCGGCGAGGGATAGGGCTTGCTGTTGCAGGCGGTCGCGAAAACGCTCGCTGCCTTCGGCACGCACCAGGCTGTCCGGGTCTTCGCCTTCGGGAAGGAAGAGAAAGCGTGCGCGGCGTCCGTCCTGCAGGTTGGGCAGTACGGCTTCCAGGGCGCGCCAGGCGGCCTTGCGTCCGGCGCCGTCACCGTCGAAGCAGAACAGTACGCTGGGTACCAGGCGGAACAGGCGCTTGATGTGTTCTTCGCTGGTGGCGGTGCCCAGGGTGGCAACGGCGTTGCGCAGGCCTTGCTGGGCCAGGGCGATGACGTCCATGTAGCCTTCCACGACCATGATTTCGTCGAGTTGGCGGTTGTGCTGGCGTGCTTCGTAGAGGCCGTAGAGTTCCTGGCCTTTGTGGAACACCGGGGTTTCCGGGGAGTTCAGGTACTTCGGCTTGTCGTCGCCCAGCACGCGCCCGCCAAAGGCGATGACGCGCCCGCGGCTGTCGCGGATGGGGAACATCACGCGGTCACGGAAGCGGTCGTAGCGTTTTCCGCTTTCGCTGTTTTCCACCAGCAGGCCGGCATCCAGCAGGGCTTTCTGCTGCAGGTTGTCGCCGCCAAACTGGCGCATCAGGTTGTCCCAGCCGGGCGGCGCAAAGCCCAGGGCGAAGTCGCGGGCGATGCTGCCGGACAGGCCGCGGCCTTTCAGGTAGTCGACGGCTGCTTTGCGGGCTGGATGGCTTTTCAGGGCGGCGCGGTAGTATTCGGCGGCGGCGCTGAGTAGCGGGTAGAGCGGTGAGTCGCTGGGTTGGCGTGGCTGTTGCGGGCTGCGGCTGTCCTCGCGGGGCACGTCTATGCCGGCACGCTTGGCGAGGTCCTCGACGGCCTGGGGGAAATCCAGGTGGTCGTGGTCCATGATGAAGCCGAGGGCGTTGCCGCCGGCGCCGCAGCCAAAGCAGTAGTAGAACTGTTTGTCCGGGCTGACGGTGAAGGAGGGGGTCTTTTCCTTGTGGAACGGACAGCAGGCGCTGTAGTTCTTGCCGGTCTTCTTCAGTTGGATGCGTGAACTGACCACATCGACGATGTCGGTGCGGTTGAGCAGGTCATCAATGAAGCTCTGGGGTATCAGGCCGGCCATGGGGGTCACTGCAAGCGTATGTGGGTGAAGCGGGAACGCGCAGCTGGTGCATGCCACAAATGCAAAACCCGGCCGGAGCCGGGTTTGCCAAAGCCTTAGGCGGCGTTACTGATCAACTCAGTACAGGCGCTCGCGGCGGCGCTGTTCGCGCTGCACTTTCTTGGCGTGACGCTTAACGGCTGCGGCCGCTTTGCGCTTGCGCTCGGTGGTCGGCTTTTCGTAGAACTCGCGCGAACGCACTTCAGCCAGTACGCCGGCTTTTTCGCAGGAGCGCTTGAAGCGACGCAGAGCTACGTCGAAGGGTTCGTTCTCTTTAACTTTGACGGCTGGCATCCAGGTCGTACCTTCATTAATTACCGGTGGTGAACGCGCTCCCGGCAAACGGCACGGGATACGTCGGTTTTCAAGGGTTGCGGATATTACCGCGTTGTACCAGCGAATGCAAAGCCTTGCTTAGAAAAGCGCTGGTCTGGGCGGGGGGTGGGCATTATGATGCGCGCCTTCGTAACGCGCCAGCGGGTTGTGCAGCATGCCCCGCGTTGCGCCCGCTGGGTGCAGGTGCGTTGTTCAGATTCGGCTTATTTCAAGGTTGACGGCTCATGCGAGTGCTGGGACTGGAAACTTCCTGCGATGAAACCGGCGTGGCGCTGTATGACAGCGAGCGCGGCCTGCTGGCCGATGCGCTGTTCAGCCAGATCGATCTGCACCGGGTGTATGGCGGCGTGGTGCCCGAGCTGGCTTCGCGTGATCACGTCAAGCGCATGCTGCCGCTGATCCGCCAGGTGCTCGACGAGGCGGGTTGCACGCCGGACGATATTGATGCGTTGGCCTATACCGCCGGGCCGGGCTTGGTCGGCGCGCTGCTGGTGGGTGCCTCCTGCGCCCAGGCGCTGGCTTTTGCCTGGGGCATTCCGGCGGTGGGTGTGCATCATATGGAAGGCCATCTGCTGGCGCCGATGCTCGAAGAGCAGCCGCCCGCCTTTCCGTTCGTCGCCTTGCTGGTATCCGGCGGCCATACCCAGTTGGTGCGCGTCGATGGCATTGGCCGCTACCAGCTGCTCGGCGAGTCACTGGACGATGCTGCCGGCGAGGCGTTTGACAAGACCGCCAAGCTGATGGGCCTGCCCTACCCGGGCGGGCCGGAGATTGCGCGCCTGGCCGAGCAGGGCGTGGCGGGGCGTTTTGTCTTCCCGCGACCGATGACCGACCGGCCGGGGCTGGATTTCAGCTTCAGCGGCCTGAAGACCTTTGCCCTGAACACCTGGCAACGCTGCCAGGCCGAAGGTGATGCCAGCGAGCAGAGCCGCGCCGATGTGGCGCTGGCCTTCCAGCAGGCGGTGGTGGAGACCCTGACCATCAAATGTCGTCGCGCCCTCAAGCAGACGGGCCTGACCAGCCTGGTGATCGCCGGTGGGGTGAGTGCCAACCGGGCGTTGCGCGAGTCGCTGCAGCAGATGCTCGGTGAAATGCGTGGCCAGGTGTTTTATGCGCGCCCACGCTTCTGCACGGACAATGGGGCGATGATCGCTTATGCCGGGTGCCAGCGTCTGCTGGCCGGGCAAAAGGAAGACCTGGCGATCAAGGTGCAGGCGCGCTGGCCCATGGAGAGCCTGCCGCCACTATGAATGCGCTGCAGGTGAACGCTTAGAAATGTCGCTCACGGCCGTCGAGCAGATCGCGTAAATTGCTGCGGTGTCGCCACACGATCAGTCCGGTCAGTACGCTCATGGGCAGCAGGGCCGCCGGTTGTTGCCAGGCCAGTAGCGGCAGGGTCAGCGGTGTAGCGGTGAGTGAGGCGAGTGAGCTGGTGCGGGTCAGGCTGAAAGTCAGCAGCCATACCGACAGGGCCAGTAGTGCCGCCGGCAGGTAAAGACCGAACAGCATGCCGGCGGCAGTGGCTACGCCCTTGCCGCCACGGAAATTGAAATACAGCGGATAGAGATGCCCGAGCACCGCCGCCAGGCCGACCCAGGCCTGTTGCTGCAGGCTCAGGCCCAGTTCAGCGGCGATCAGCACGGGCAGCAAGCCTTTGCCCAGATCGCCGAGCAGGGTGAACAAGGCGGCCTTGCGCCCGGCCATGCGCAGCATGTTGCTGGCCCCGGGGTTGCCAGAGCCACCCAGGCGTGGATCAGCGTTGCCGAACAGCTGGCTGATCAGGATGGCAAAGGACAGTGAGCCGAGCAGGTAGGCAAGCAGTACCAGCAGCCAAAACATGGTTTCCATTCCCGGGGCGGTTGAGCCCCGATTCTAGCGGGGCATGAGCAGGGTGGACACAGTCTTTATCGAGGGTTTGCAGGTCGACACGGTGATTGGCGTGTATGACTGGGAGCGCGGCATTCGCCAGTGCCTGCTGCTGGACCTGAGCATGGCCTGGGATAACCGTGCCGCTGCCGCCCACGACGCGCTGGCGGATGCCCTGGATTATGCCGCGGTTAGCGCGCGCATCCTGGCGTTTGCCGAGGAGGCGCGCTTCGAGCTGGTGGAAACCTTCGCCGAGCGCCTGGCCGAGGTGTTGCTGCGTGAGTTCGCCATGACCTGGCTGCGCCTGCGCGTAGGCAAGCCGGGTGCTGTGCCGGAGGCTCGCATGGTCGGGGTGGAGATCGAGCGCGGGAGCCGCTGATGCGCGTCTATCTGGGCCTGGGTAGCAATATCGAGCGCGAGCGCAACCTGTGCGCCGGACTCGATGCGTTGCAGCAGCTGTTCGGCGAGCTGCACTGTTCGCCGGTGTTCGAAAGTGCCCCGGTGGGGATTCGCAGCGGCCCGTTCTTCAATCTGGTCGTGGCAGTGGAGTGTGCGTTGCCACTGGCCGAGCTGGATCAGCGCTTGAAGGCCATCGAAGCGGCGAATGGTCGCTATGCCGAGGATCGCCGCGGCCTGCCGCTGGATATCGACGTGCTGCTGTACGGCGAGCAGGTCGGCGAGTTCGATGGACTGCTGCTGCCGCGTGCGGAAATCCTGCGCAATGCCTTCGTTCTCTGGCCGCTGGCACTGCTGGCGCCCGATGTACTGCATCCGCAGGTGCAGCAGCCGTTTGCCGAACTCTGGGCGCAGGCGCGGATCGATCAGCAGCTGGCCCCGGTGGCTTTTGCCTGGCAGGGCCGTCAGCTCACGCCGGCGGCGCTGTTGGCAGACTAAATGCCTGCTTGTAGCGCTTGAGCGCCTGCAGGCGCTGCTCCGCGAGGGCCTTGCCCAACTCCGCACCGAACAACCCCTGGGCGACCAGTTCGCGGGCGCTGACCGCCTGGGCAGCCTGCAGGGCGCCTTGCAGGTAGCGGGCCTGCGGGTAGTCGCGCTCCTCGAACCCCAGGCGGCCACGGGCATCCATCTCGCAGGCGGCGAGGAACAGTTGCCAGCGTTCCGGGCGGCGCAGGGCATCCAGCGCCTGCAGCAGTTCCAGCACGGTGTTCGGACGCAGCTCCAGCGCCCTGTGGCAATGGGTGTGGTACTCGCCGGTGAGCAGGGCCAGCTCGGCGCAGTCGCGGGGCACGCGCAGGCGCTGGTTGACCTGCTTGATGGCTGCCAGGCCACGGGTTTCATGGGCGATATGGCGGGGCCACTGCGCGCGTGGCGTGCTGCCCTTGCCCAGGTCATGCAGCAGGCAGGCCCAGCGCACGGCCAGTGGCTGGGCAAAGCGCGCGCATTGCTGGAGCACCATCAGGGTATGCAGCCCGCTATCCACCTCGGGGTGATGGGTCGCGTTCTGCGGCACGCCAAACAGTGCCTGCAATTCCGGCAGGAGCACCTTGAGGGCCCCGCAATCCTTGAGTACCTGGATGAACACGTCGGGGTGGGGCTCCTGCAGGGCGCGGGAGATTTCCTTCCAGCTACGCTCGGCGGTCAGGCTGCTCAGCTCGCCGGAGCGTGCCAGGCGCCGCATCAGACCGAGGGTTTCCTCGGCGACACGAAAGCCCAGGCCCGCATAGCGGGCGGCAAAACGCGCCACGCGCAGCACACGCAGCGGGTCTTCGGCAAAGGCCGGGGAGACATGGCGCAGCACGCGCTGTTGCAGATCGCGCTGGCCGCCATAGGGGTCGATGACATGCCCTTGCGCGTCTTCGGCCATGGCGTTGACGGTCAGGTCGCGGCGCAGCAGGTCCTCTTCCAGGGTAACGTCGGGGCTGGCGTGGAAGACAAAGCCAGCATAGCCCTTGCCGCTCTTGCGCTCGGTGCGGGCCAGGGCATATTCCTCGCCGCTCTGCGGGTGGAGAAACACCGGGAAATCATCGCCCACCGGGCGAAAACCCTGGGCCAGCAATTGCTCGGCCGTGGCGCCGACCACCAGCCAATCGATGTCGTGCACGGGCCGCCCCAGCAGCCTGTCACGTACCGCGCCGCCCACCTTGTAAATTTGCATGCCGCTCTCCTCTGTCGGCGGCAAGCTTGCAGCGCCGAGGGCGGACCTGCAAGCGTGCGCTTACAGCGCCATGCTGCTCTGGCTTTCCTGCGGCTCGGCGCGTGGCGGCATGTGCAGGGTTTCTATCAGCTGCTCGCCCTGATGGCTTTCCAGGTGAATGTCGAAGCCCCACAAACGGTGCAGGTGCTTGAGTACCGCCTGGCTCGATTCGCCCAGCGGACGACGGTCATGCCGGCTATGCCGCAGGGTCAGCGAGCGATCGCCGCGGCGGTCGACACTCCAGATCTGCACGTTGGGTTCGCGGTTGCCCAGGTTGTACTGGGCGGCGAGGGTTTCGCGCAGGTGGCGGTAGCCGCTGTCATCATGGATGGCACTGACCTGCAGGCTGTCCTGCTGGTCATCGTCGAGCACGCTGAACAGGCGCAGGTCACGCATGACCTTGGGTGACAGGTATTGCAGGATGAAACTCTCGTCCTTGAAGTTCTGCATGGCGAATTTGAGGGTGCTCAGCCAGTCGCTGCCTGCGATCTCGGGGAACCAGCGGCGATCTTCCTCGTTGGGCTGTTCGCAGATGCGGCGGATGTCGCGGTACATGGCAAAGCCCAGGGCATAGGGGTTGATGCCGCTGTACCAGGGGCTGTCGAAAGCGGGCTGGAGGACCACGCCGCTGTGGTACTGGAGGAACTCCAGCATGAAGCCGTCGCTGACCAGGCCTTCGTCATACAGGTCGTTGATCAGCGTGTAGTGCCAGAAGGTGGCCCAGCCTTCATTCATCACCTGCGTCTGGCGTTGCGGGTAGAAGTACTGCGCCAGCTTGCGCACGATACGGATCACCTCGCGTTGCCAGGGCTCCAGCAGCGGTGCGTGCTTTTCCAGGAAGTACAGGATGTTTTCCTGGGGCTCGGCCGGCCAGCGCTGCGCCTGCTCCTCGTTGTGCCGCCCGCTCGCCTTGGGAATGGTGCGCCACAGGTCGTTGATCTGCCGTTGCAGGTGCTCTTCACGCTCGCTTTGCCGGCGCCGCTCTTCTTCGGCGGAGATCGGGTAGGGTCGTTTGTAGCGGTCCACGCCGTAGTTCATCAGGGCGTGGCAGGAGTCCAGCAATTCCTCGACGGCATCGATGCCGTGGCGTTCCTCGCACTGGCTGATGTACTGCTTGGCGAAGACCAGGTAGTCGATGATCGAGCTGGCATCGGTCCAGCTGCGGAACAGGTAGTTGCCCTTGAAGAAGCTGTTGTGGCCGTAGCAGGCATGGGCGATGACCAGCGCCTGCATGCACAGGGTATTTTCTTCCATCAGGTAGGCGATGCAGGGATCGGAGTTGATCACGATCTCGTAGGCCAGGCCCATCTGGCCGCGTTTGTAGCCCTTTTCCGTGGCGAGAAACTGCTTGCCGTAGGACCAGTGATGGTAGCCGATGGGCATGCCGACCGAGGCGTAGGCGTCCATCATTTGCTCGGCGCTGATGATCTCGATCTGGTTGGGGTAGATGTCCAGTGCATAGCGCTCGGCAAGGCGGGCGATTTCCTGGTCGTAACGGCGGATCAGCTCGAAGCTCCACTCCGAGTCCGTGGAAATGGGCTGGCGGCTGCGCGGGTTCATGCGTCGATCCTCCGCTGGAACAGTTCACGGAATACCGGGTAGATGTCGGCTGCCGAGACGATTTGCTGCTGGGCGAAGCTGTCGGGGAAGGCCGCTGCAACCTGCTGGTACTCGTCCCACAGCGCCTGGTGTTCACGCGGGGTGATTTCCACGTAGCTGAAGTACTGCATGCTGGGCATGATTTGCCGGAGAAGCAGGTCGCGGCAGAGCGGCGAGTCGTCGTTCCAGTTGTCGCCGTCGGAAGCCTGCGCGGCATACAGGTTCCATTCGTGCGCCGGGTAGCGGGTCTGCATGATCTCCTGCATCAGCTTGAGTGCGCTGGAGACGATGGTGCCGCCGGTTTCCCGTGAGTAGAAAAACTCGTCCTCGTCGACTTCGCGGGCGCTGGTGTGATGGCGGATGAATACCACCTCGATCTTGTCGTAGCTGCGCTTGAGGAACAGGTAGAGGAGGATGAAGAAGCGCTTGGCGATGTCCTTGGTGGCCTGGGTCATGGAGCCGGAAACATCCATCAGGCAGAACATCACGGCCTTGGAACTGGGGTTGGGCTGCTTGCTCAGCAGGTTGTACTTGAGATCGAAGGTGTCGAGAAACGGCACCTTGTCGATGCGCCGGCGCAAGGCGGCAATCTCTTCCTCCAGACGGGCCAGGCTGGGCTGATCCGTGCTGCCTGCCTCACGTAGCGCGGCAAGCTCCGCCAGGGCTGCCTTGAGCCGGGCGCGGCTGCTGCCGGTGAGGGCGATGCGCCGGGCATGCGCGGCGCGCAGCGAGCGGACGATGTTGATCCGCGAGGGATTGCCGTCGCTGCTGATGCCGGCACGTACCGTCTTGAAGGTGTCGCAGCCGCTGAGGTGGCGCTTGATCAGGTTAGGCAGGGCCAGGCCCTCGAACATGAAGTCGAGAAACTCGTCCTGGGTGATCTGGAAAACGAATTCGTCCAGGCCTTCGCCCTGGTTGCCAGCCTTGCCGCTGCCCTGTCCGGCACCGCCGCCCTTGGGGCGGGCGATGCGCTCGCCCTGGGTGAACTCGCGGTTACCAGGGTGCACACGATCCTGCCGACCACCCTGGCCGTGGTGCAGCACGGGTTGGTCGATATCGCGGCTGGGAATGCTGATCTGTTCGCCGTGCTCCATGTCGGTAATGGAGCGACGACTGACGGCTTCCTCGACGGCTTTCTTGATGTGCTCGCGGTAGCGGCGCAAAAAGCGCTGGCGGTTGACCGTGCTCTTGTTCTTGCCATTCAGGCGTCGATCGATCACGTGGCTCATAGGCCCCTCCGGACTACGGCCGGAGGCTGGCGGCTGGACGAGGCGTCGCGTGTTCGTCCAGCTTCCGGCCTCGGGCCTTGAGCGGCTTTTGGGTTACTGCGATTTGCGTACCCGCAGATACCACTCGGAGAGCAGGCGTACCTGCTTCTCGGTATAGCCGCGCTCGACCATACGGGTAACGAAGTCGTTGTGCTTCTTCTGGTCCTCCTTGCTGGCTTTGGCATTGAAGCTGATGACCGGCAGCAGGTCCTCGGTGTTGGAGAACATCTTCTTCTCGATCACCACGCGTAGCTTCTCGTAGGACAGCCAGCTGGGGTTCTTGCCGTTGTGGTTGGCCCGTGCACGCAGCACGAAGTTGACGATTTCGTTGCGGAAATCCTTCGGGTTGCTGATGCCGGCAGGCTTCTCGATTTTCTCAAGCTCCTCGTTGAGGGCCATGCGGTTGAGGATCTCGCCGGTCTCCGGGTCGCGGTATTCCTGATCCTGAATCCAGAAGTCGGCGTACAGCACGTAGCGGTCGAAAATGTTCTGCCCGTACTCGCTGTAGGACTCCAGGTAGGCGGTCTGGATTTCCTTGCCGATGAACTCCACATAGCGCGGTGCCAGGTATTCCTTGAGGAAACGCAGGTAGCGCTCGCGGGTCTCTGCGGGGAACTGTTCCTGCTCGATCTGCTGTTCCAGCACATAGAGCAGGTGTACCGGGTTGGCGGCGATCTCGTGCGGGTCGAAGTTGAACACCTTGGAGAGGATCTTGAAGGCAAAGCGCGTCGACAGCCCGGTCATGCCCTCGTCGACGCCGGCGCTGTCGCGGTACTCCTGCAATGACTTGGCCTTGGGATCGATGTCCTTGAGGTTCTCGCCGTCATACACGCGCATCTTGGAGAACAGGTTGGAGTTTTCCGGCTCCTTGAGACGCGACAGCACGGAGAACTGCGCGAGCAGTTTGAGGGTGTCCGGTGCGCAGTGGGCATGGGCCAGCGAGCTGTTGGCCAGCAGTTTGTCGTAGATGCGGATTTCATCGCTGACCCGCAGGCAGTAGGGCACCTTGACGATGTAGATGCGGTCGATGAACGCCTCGTTGTTCTTGTTGTTGCGGAAACTGTGCCATTCCGACTCGTTGGAGTGAGCCAGCAGGATGCCGGAGAACGGCAGGGCGCCAAGTCCCTCGGTGCTGTTGTAGTTGCCCTCCTGGGTGGCGGTGAGCAGCGGGTGCAACACCTTGATGGGTGCCTTGAACATCTCGACGAACTCCATCAGGCCCTGATTGGCCCGGCACAGCGCGCCGGAGTAGCTGTAGGCATCGGCGTCGTTCTGCGGGTACTCCTCCAGCTTGCGGATATCCACCTTGCCGACCAGTGCAGAGATGTCCTGGTTGTTCTCGTCGCCCGGCTCGGTCTTGGCCACGGCAATCTGGTTGAGTATCGACGGGTACAGCTTGACCACGCGAAAGCGGCTGATGTCGCCGCCGAATTCGTTGAGGCGCTTGGTGGCCCAGGGCGACATGATGGTGTTCAGGTAGCGCTGGGGAATGCCGTATTCCTGTTCGAGAATCTCGCCGTCTTCGCGTGCATTGAACAGGCCCAGTGGTGACTCGAACACCGGCGAGCCCTGTATGGCGTAGAAGGGCACGCGTTCGATGAGTTGCTTGAGCTTTTCCGCCAGGGAGGATTTTCCGCCGCCCACTGGGCCGAGCAGGTAGAGGATTTGTTTCTTCTCCTCAAGACCCTGCGCGGCATGTCGAAAGAAGGCAACGATCTGGTCGATGCACTCTTCCATGCCGTGGAAGTCGGCGAAGGCCGGATAACGGCGAATCACCTTGTTGGCAAAGATCCGCGAGAGTCGCGGGTCCTGGGCGGTTTCCACCAGTTGCGCTTCGCCGATGGCCAGCAGCATGCGCTCGGCCGCACTGGCATAGGCGCTGGGGTCCTGGCGGCACAGTTCCAGGTACTCCTGCAGGGAGTACTCCTCCTGACGCGTGGCTTCGAAGCGTTGTTGGAAGTGGCTGAAGATGTTCATGGCGGCACCTCGCTCGCAACCGGGGCGCAAGGCTCAGGCCGGAGGAGGCCACGTCTGGGCGTGGCTGGTGCAAGTCCCCCGGTCGGCTCTCGCGGTGATGGATAGCCTTGAGGGAAAGGATAGTTGGCTTTTGCCAGGCTGCCGCTTGTGCGGTGTAAGCAAAAGCGTCAAGCGCGGGTCAGTCGGGACTGCCCTGTGCGACGTGCTCGGGGTAGCACTGCCGCCACAGTTCAAAGCCGCCATCCAGGCTGTATACCTCGGCAAAGCCCTGGTGCGCCAGGTAGGCCGCCGCGCCCTGACTGGAATTGCCGTGGTAGCAGACCACCACCAGCGGCTGCTCGAAGTCGGCCTGGGCGATAAAGTCGGCCAGCGAGTGGTTATCCAGGTGCCGGGCGCCGCAGATATGCCCCTGAGCAAAACTCTGCGGGTCACGGATATCCACCAGGACTGCCTGGCGTTCACGCAGGGTTTGCGCTTGCTGGGGAGAGATGCGTTGGAAATCGCTCATGCCGGGGTCTCGCTCTCGGGTTTGCAGTCGCAGTGCCAGCGTTGGCCGCTGTCGACATCCATCAGGGTCATCTGTCCGCCCCATACGCAGCCGCTGTCCAGGGCGTAGACATTGGGTTCGTCGCACTGGCCTTCGAGAGCCGCCCAGTGGCCGAAGAGAATACGTACGCCGCGCGCCTTGCGTCCGGGGTGCTTGAACCACGGCGCGTAACCGCTGGGGGCGGTTTCCAGGCCTTCCTTGCTTTTCAGCTCCAGCGTGCCATCGGCGCGGCAAAAGCGCATGCGCGTGAAATAGTTGGTGATCACCCGTAGGCGGGCGACGCCTTTTAGCTCGCCATGCCAGCGCGCGGGCTCGTTGCCGTACATGCCGTCGAGGAACAGCGGTAGCCGCGCATCGTCGCGCAGCGCCTGCTCGACTTCGCTGGCGCGGCGCAGCGCCTTGCGGATGCCCCATTGCGGAGGGATGCCGGCATGCACCAGTGCGGTATTGCGCGCTTCGTCAAAGTGCAACAGGGGTTGCTGGCGCAGCCAGTCGAGCAGTTCCGCGGCGTCGGGGGCTGTGAGGATTTCGCGCAGGGTGTCGCCGCGCTTGAGGCGTTCGATATTGTGTGCCACGGCCAGCAGGTGCAGGTCATGATTGCCCAGCACGCAGACCAGCGCGTGGCGCATGGCGAACAGGAAGCGCAGGGTTTCCAGGGATTGCGGGCCACGGTTGACCAGGTCGCCGACCAGCCATAGACGATCCACTGCGGGGTCGAAGGCCACGCGCTGCAGCAAGCATTGCAGAGGCTTCAGGCAGCCCTGCAGGTCGCCCACGGCAAACGTGCGTGCGCTCGGCGGCGGCGTGTTCAATGCAGGGCTCCGGGCACGGCCAGGCGGAACGGCGCAATGGGCGCATCGAAGGCGTGGCCGTCGCTGGCCCGCATCTGGTAGCTGCCCTGCATGATGCCTACGGCGGTTGTCAGCAGCGTGCCACTGCTGTAGTCGAAGTGCTCGCCGGGTGCCAGCAGTGGTTGCTGACCTACCACGCCAGCGCCGCGCACTTCCTGAACGTCGCCGTTGCCATCGGTGATCAGCCAATGGCGGCTGAGCAACTGGGCGGGCAGCTCACCCTGATTGTGGATGCGGATATGGTAGGCGAAGGCGTAACGCTGCTGCTCAGGCTGCGATTGTTCGGCGAGGTATTCGCTGCGAACGCTGACCACGATCTGGTAAGGCGATTGACTCATGGCTGTCTCGCTGTCAGGCCGGCGATTGCGGCTGCAGGGCCAGTTGGTCGGCCAGGCGTACGAAAGCCGCCAGGTCGAGTTGCTCGGGACGCAGGCTGCCATCAACCCCGGCAGCGGCAATCGCCTCGCTGTCGAGCAGGCCCTTGAGGGTGTTGCGCAAGGTCTTGCGCCGCTGGTTGAAGGCCTCGCGAACCACGCGTTCGAGCAGGCGATGATCACGTGCCGGGTGCGGCAGCTGTGCATGCGGGACCAGACGAACAATCGCCGAGTCGACCTTGGGCGCCGGGTTGAAGGCGCCCGGACCGACATTGAACAGGTGTTCGACCCGGCAGTGGTACTGCACCATGATCGACAGGCGTCCCCAGTCACCGCTGCCTGGCTCGGCGGCCAGTCGCTCAACCACTTCCTTCTGCAGCATGAAGTGCATGTCGCGGATCAGCGCGGCATTGTCCAGCAGATGGAAGATCAGCGGTGTGGAGATGTTGTAGGGCAGGTTGCCGACTACCCGCAGGCTGCCAGGTGCGGCCTGCAGACGGGCGAAGTCGAACTTCAGCGCATCGCCCTGGTTGAGGCGAAAGCGCGGATTGTCGCCAAAGCGAGCTTGCAGGATGGGGATCAGGTCAAGGTCGAGCTCGATCACGTCGAGTTGCGCACCACTGGCCAACAGGCCTTCGGTCAGGGCGCCCTGGCCCGGGCCGATCTCCAGCAGGCGGTCGTCTTCACGGGCATGAATGGCGCGCAGGATGCGGTGGATGACGCCGGCATCATGCAGGAAGTTCTGACCAAAGCGTTTGCGCGCGCGGTGTTGGTGCATAAGAACAGCTCCAAGCCTCAAGCTGCAAGCGTCAAGCAAGCGCCGAGAGCGGTGAGGCAAAGCGCGTAGTTTAACAGCGAAAGAGCTGGTGGCTGTAGGCACGCGCATTGCTGGTGAAGATTTGGCCTTATGGCTCGGCTAGTTGAGCGTTGCTTGCCGCTAGCGGCCTGAGGCTGCGGCCATCTGATAAGCGGTTTCCAGGGCGACCTGCAGGCTGCCGCAGTCGATACGCCCGCTGCCCGCCAGGTCCAGTGCCGTGCCATGGTCAACCGAGGTGCGGATGATCGGCAGACCCAGGGTGACATTCACCGCCGCGCCGAAACCCTTGTACTTGAGTACCGGCAGGCCTTGGTCGTGGTACATGGCCAGTACCGCATCGGCCTGTTCCAGATGCTTGGGGGTGAACAGGGTATCGGCTGGCAACGGACCGATCAGCTGCATGCCTTCGCCGCGCAGTTGCTCAAGCGCCGGCTCGATAATGTCGATTTCCTCGCGGCCCAGGTGGCCACCTTCGCCAGCATGTGGGTTGAGGCCGCAGACCAGGATGCGCGGTTGGGCGATGCCGAACTTGCTGTGCAGGTCGGCATGCAGGATGCGTGTGACCCGCTGCAGGCGCTCGCCGGTGATGGCATCGGCTACCTCGTGCAGCGGCAGGTGAGTAGTGACCAGGGCGACGCGCAAGCCGCGGGTGGCCAGCATCATCACCACCTGCTCGGTATGCGTCAGTTCAGCGAGGAACTCGGTATGCCCGGAGAAGGGAATGCCGGCTTCGTTGATCACGCCCTTGTGTACCGGGGCGGTGATCATCCCGGCAAACAGACCGTCCAGGCAGCCCTGGCCAGCGCGCTGCAGAGTATTCAGTACATAAGACGCATTGGCTGGATTCAGTTGTCCGGCCACGGCGGGCTCGGCCAGCGGGGTGTCCCAGACATACAGCTGGCCGGCAGCAGCCGGCTGTTGCGGCAGTGCCTGCGGGTCGACCTCATGCAGTTCGATGGTCAGGCCCAGCTGTGCAGCGCGACTGGCCAGCAGGGCGCGGCTGGCGACGGCCACCAGGACATGGGGTTGTGCCTGACGGCTAAGCAGCAGACACAGGTCGGGACCGATACCGGCAGGCTCGCCGGGGGTCAGGGCGAAAGGGCGGGGCATAGCTTCAAGCCTCAAGCGGCAAATCACAAGCGGTAGGCAAAGCGCAAAAAGCCGGACAGTGCCCGGCTTTTCTTGCAGCGTGAAGCTTACAGCTTGTCGCTCACGTTAGATTTTGGTTTCGACATAAGCTTCGTCGCGAATCTGGCGTAGCCAGGCCTGCAGTTCGAGGTCGAACTTGCGATTACGCAGGGCGTTTTCCGCCTGTTGGCGACGGTAGGCTTCGCTGCTGTCAGTGGCGCGACGACCTTCAACCTGCAACACATGCCAGCCGAACGGGCTCTGAAAGGGGCGCGACAGCTCATTGCTGGCGGTCTGGCTCATCACTTCGCGGAACTCCGCGACCAGGCTGTTGGGGTCGACCCAGCCAAGGCTGCCGCCGTTGAGTGCCGAGCCGGGGTCTTCCGAGAAACTCTTGGCCAGGGTGGCGAAGTCTTCGCCATTCTGCAGGCGCTGGTAGAGCCGTTCGGCCAGGCGCTGGGTTTCCTCGGCGCTACGGATCTCGCTGGGCTTGAGGAGGATGTGGCGCACCTGAACTTCATCGCGTACCAGGCTGCTGCCGCCGCGCTTGTCGAGCAGCTTGACCAGGTTGAAGCCGGACGGTGTACGCACAGGTTCGGTAACCTGGCCAATGCTCAGTTGGCTGACCAGGCGATCGAAGGGAGGCGGCAGCTGTCCAGCCTTGCGCCAGCCGATCTCGCCGCCTTCCAGGGCGGTGTCACCCGCCGAGCGGGTCATGGCCAGTTGGGCAAAGTCGGCACCCTGTTGCAATTGACGATAGAGCTCGGTCGCTTGCTGTGCAGCGGCCTGCACGGCTTGCGGTGTCGCACCATCGGGCAACGGGATGAGGATGTTGGCCAGGCGGAACTCTTCCGAGAGCTGCATCTGTCCCAGGTCTGAGGCGAGGAAGTTGTTGATCTCCTGGTCGGTCACCTGAATGCGCTCGGCGACACGACGCTGGCGTACGCGGCTGATGATCATCTCGCGACGCACCTGTTCACGGGCGTCCTCGAAACTCAGGCCGTCACGCTGCAGGGCAGCACGGAACTGCTCCAGGGTCAGATTGTTGCGCTGGGCGATGCTGATCATCGCCTGGGCCAATTCCTCATCAGCAATGCGGATGCCTGAGCGCTCACCGATCTGCAGTTGCAGGTTTTCCACGATGAGCCGCTCCAGAACCTGCTGCTCCAGTACATCGCCCGGTGGCAGGGCAGCACCGCGACTGGCGATGGTCTGTTGTACTTCGCGCAGGCGATTCTGCAGCTGGCTGTACATGATCACGTCGTTGTCGACGATGGCAACAATACGGTCCAGCGAGCGAACCTCGGCATGGCTGGCGCTGGCCAGTAACAGGCCGCCCAGCAGCATCGGGCGCAGTGCCTTAGAAAGCTTGATCTTCACGTTCACGATAACCTTGAATGCCTTGGTCGAGGAAAGACTCTACCTTGTTGCCGACAACGCCGCCGAGGCCTTTCAGCACGATCTGCAGGAAGATGCCGCGGTCGGCGTCTTCGTTGCGTGCGGTGGATAGGCTGTACTCGTTGTAGTCCACCCAGTAGCGGTTGATCAGGCGCAGCTTCCAACAGCAGCTGTCGTACTCGAAGCCACCGAAGGCTTCCAGGGTGCGGCTACGGTTGTAGTCATACTGCCAGCGGGCAATGGCGTTCCATTGCGGGACCATCGGCCAGATCACCGAGGCATCGTGCTGCTGGATCTTGTAGTAGTCCTTGATCACTTCGCCGGTCACCGGGTCGGTGTAGTCGCCACCTTGCTGCCAGGTGCCGGTGGTGGAGTTGTAGACCACGGCATCATTGCGGTAGCGGTAACCGAAGTTGACCACCTTGTTCAGGTTGTCCTGCGGCTGGTAGTGGAACATCAGGCTGCCGGCGCGGGTCTGGCCCAACGAGCGTTCCTGGGTCAGGTCGAGGTTGACGCGCCAGTCGCGGTTGAAGCGATACAGGTACTCCATCGCATAGGGCGAGGTCGAGGTGCGCGCATCGCTACGCAGGCGATAGTCGATGCCACGCAGCTGCACCTTGCGGTCGGCGAAATGGAACGCCTGGCCGAGGCTGAAGCGCTGGCGCTCGAAGCCGTTGGCTTCGATCCAGCGGCTGGTGGCACCCAGCGACAGGCGGTTTTCGTCGCCGATGCGGTCCTTGCCGGAGAAGCGGTTTTCCCGCCACAGCGAACCATAGCTGAAGCTCGACTCACCGCTGTCGAAGATCGGGATGTCATCCTGCTTCTCATGCGGTACATAGAGGTACATGGCACGCGGCTCCAGGGTCTGGCGGAAGCTGCTGCCAAACAGGCTGGTGTCGCGGTCGAAGTACAGACCGCTGTCGATGCTGTAGAGGGCCAGTTCACGGCTTGGGCTGCTGTTGAACTTCTCGTTGGCCGCAAGCATTTGCGCCTTGCCCTGTTGATCCAGGCTGAGGTCGTACTGGGTGACCAGTAGCTTGAGGGTCGGCTTGAGGTAGCCCCAGCTCCAGTTCAGCGGCAGGCTGATGCCCGGTTCGAAATGCACCCGGTCGCCATTGGCGCGGTTCAGGCCGGTAATGCGCGAGTCCAGCCAGGGGCTGGTGTTGCCATCTTCATCGGTAAACAGCCCGTCGCGCAGGTTGCGGTCGAAACGCACGAACTCGGCGGCGTAGCCCAGGTCGAAGGCACCGGTGGCAAAGGGCATCTTGCCGTTGAGGGTCAGCTGCGGCAGGCGATTGTACGGGGTGACGTCGGCAATGGTCGCCATCTCGTAGGCGTGGGCATTGAGTCGTGCGGTGTAGCTATCACCGCGCCAGGTCAGGGTGCCGCGCTGATCGAGGAAGGCCGGCTTGTCGATCCCCAGACCGGTGTCCAGATCCTGGAAGTAGTAGGGGTCGCTGATGTCGGTGTAGTCGACCTCGGCGAGCAGGCGTTGGTCGAGCCCGGTCTTGTGCTGCCAGCTGTACATCCAGCGCTGGTCTGCGTACTCGGATTGCAGTTTGCGTTCGTCTTCCTTGTCGTTCAGCCAGGCACCGCCGAGCTGACCTTCGCTGCTGCGGGTCAGGTAGCGGAACTCACCCTCCATCAACAGACCGCGCTTGGCCATGTAGTGGGGATAGAGCGTGGCGTCGTAGTTGGGCGCCAGGTTGAAGTAGTAGGGCGTTTGCAGGCTGAAGCCGGTATCGCTGGAGCTGCTGAAGCTGGGCGCGAGGAAGCCCGACTGGCGGCGGTCGTCGATCGGGAAGTAGATGTATGGGGTATAGAACACCGGAATGTCCTTGACCCGCAGCGTCACGTTGGTCGCCGTGCCGAAGCCGGTGGCCGGGTTCAGCTTGATGTTGTTGCCGCGCACATGCCAGGCATTGTCGCCCGGTTCGCAACGGGTGTAGGTGCCATCCTTGAGGCGGATGATGGCATCTTCCTGGCGCTTGACGTTCTTCGCGGTACCGCGCACGTGTCCCTGATGCAGCACGTATTCGGCGTTGTCGATCTGTGCTTCACCACTGTCCAGTTGCAGCTCGGCGCGGTCGCCGACCACCAGGGCGCCCTTGTCGCGCAGCTTGACGTTGCCGGTGAGCACGCCGAGGTTTTCGCTACGTTGCAGGCTGGTTTCTTCGGCCTCGATCTGCATGCTGCCCTGGCGCAGGACCACGTCGCCGGCCAGTACCGCCTTGTCCTGCTCCTGCTCGTAGCGCGAGGCCTTGGCGGAGAGGAAGATCGGCGCATCTTGCTGGGCCGTGTCGTCGTTCATGCCGGGACGCAGCGGTTCGATATAGGCACCGGCGCAATAGGGGCCGGCTTCGGCCAGTTGGGCCGGACTCAGCTTGTCGCGCGGCACCCAGTCGAGATGGCTGAAGTCAGCGCTGCGGGGCGCAATCTGCTCGACAGCAACGCGCTCGCCGGGTGCGGCGGGCTGGCCAGCCTGCGCCGGGGCAGCCGTGCTGACGCTCGAGGCCGTGTGCTGTGGGCGTGGCGGCAGTGGCTGGGCGCTAACTTTGGGCGCACAGGCCCAGCCGCCAGTGGCCGAAGCCTGGCAGTTGAACTGCTCGGCGGCCAGCACGGACGAAGCCGCCATGGGTTGCAGGGCAAGCAGGCCACCAGTGACCAGCAGAGGAAACTTCTTGTGAAACGCGGGGAGTTTTGCTGCCATCTTGTTTTTACCGGGCTTCCTGCGCGCTATCGGCCCGCAGGGCCGCACGCCTCTCGATGGGCTAAGAAAGATGCCGGATAATAAAGCATGACCCGCACAACGGCTAGCGCCGTCGGAGAACCCTTGTAATGCCTGATCGTGATCCTCGTTTATCGCTTGTGCATGCCTGGCTGGATGACGTCCTGCCTGGGCTGTTTGCCGCGCAGGGCTGGGGCGATGTGCCGCCGGCCAGTTTGCTGCCGGCCAGCAGCGACGCCAGCTTTCGCCGGTATTTTCGCTGGCAGTCGGCGCAACGCACGCTGATTGTCATGGATGCCCCGCCGCCCCAGGAGGACTGCCGTCCCTTCGTCAAGGTGGCCGGAATGCTCGCTGCCGGTGGCGCACATGTCCCGCAGATACTGGCAGCCGATCTGCAACAGGGCTTTCTGTTGCTGGATGACCTGGGGCGCCAGACTTACCTGGATGTCCTCGATGAGCATAATGCCGATCGCCTGTTTGCCGAGGCGGTCCAGTCCTTGCTGACCTGGCAGCGCCTGCCGGTCACGGCCGAGCTGCCCGTCTATGACGAGGCACTGCTCAGCCGCGAACTGCAGTTGTTCCCTGACTGGTATGTGCAGCGCGAACTGGGCATCAGCCTGGATAGGCATCAGCAACGGCTCTGGGAGCAGACCAGCCGGCTGCTGCTGGACAGTGCGCTGGCCCAGCCGCGGGTGCTGGTGCACCGTGACTTCATGCCGCGCAACTTGATGTTCAGTACGCCCAATCCTGGCGTGTTGGACTTTCAGGATGCGGTCTACGGCCCGGTCAGCTATGACATTACCTGCCTGTTCAAGGATGCCTTTATCAGCTGGCCGGACGCGCGCGTGCAGGCCTGGCTGGCGGATTACTGGCGTGCGGCGCGAGCGGCTGGGGTGCCGGTGCCGGGCGAGCTGGATGAATTCCTGTGGGCCAGTGATCTGATGGGCGTGCAGCGTCACCTCAAGGTCATCGGTATTTTTGCGCGCATTTGTCATCGTGACGGTAAGCCGCGCTATCTGACCGATGTACCGCGTTTCTTTGCCTATATCGATACGGTGCTGGCGCGGCGTGCCGAATTGGCATGCCTGGCCGAGCTGCTCGACAGTCTGCCGTTGCAGGCAGTGCGCGGCGCCCGGGGAGGCGCCCGATGAAAGCGATGATCCTCGCCGCAGGCAAGGGCGAGCGTCTGCGTCCGCTGACCCTGCATACGCCCAAGCCGCTGTTGCCGGTGGCCGGGCAGCCGCTGATCGAATATCACCTGCAGGCGTTGGCAGCAGCCGGCTTTGACGAGCTGGTGATCAACCATGCCTGGCTCGGCGAGCAGATCGTGGCGCGGCTGGGCGATGGCAGCGCCTGGGGACTGCAGATCCGCTACTCCGCCGAGGAGCAGCCGCTGGAAACCGGCGGCGGCATCTTGCGTGCGCTGCCACTGCTGGGTGATGAACCGTTCCTGCTGGTCAACGGCGATGTATTCAGCGACTTTCCCTTTGCCCGTTTGCGGCGTCCTTTGGCGGGCTTGGCGCATCTGGTGCTGGTGGACAATCCCGCGCACCATCCGGCCGGGGACTTCATCCTGAATGAAGGGCTGGCGCGCAGCGAGGGCCCTGGGCAGCGACTTACCTACAGTGGCATTGGCGTGCTGCATCCGCGGCTGTTCGACGGCTGCCAGGCGGGGGCTTTCAAGCTGGCCCCGTTGTTGCGCGAGGCCATGCGCGAGGGCTTGGTGAGTGCCGAGTACTATGCCGGGCGCTGGATTGACGTGGGTAGCCCGGAGCGCCTGGCAGAGGTCGAGGCTCTGCTCGTCGGGAGCGCTGGATGATCTGGCCGGCCACTTGGCTGGCAGCGCTGGCCGGTCTGGTGCTGGCCAGCATTCCGGGGGCGTTGCTGGGCGCACTGCTGGGGCAGGTGCTTGATCGGCGCCTGGCCTTGCGCTCCTGGGGTGAGCTGTATCGACGCCTGGGTGGAACACCGGCGCTGAGTGGCGAAGAGTTGCTGTTTGTGGCGCTTGGCCGCTTGGCTAAGGCCGACGGTCGCGTGCAGGAACAGCATATCCAGCAGGCCCGTGAGGAAATGCGCCGCCTGGAGCTGCAGGCGGATGCCCAGCGGGCGGCCATCGATGCCTTTGCGCGGGGCAAGGCGGGGCAGGATGATTTACGCCGCCCGCTGCGACGCCTGCGGCATCAGCCCGATCAGGCGCGCCAGTTGTTGCAGGCCTGTGTGCGTATGGCGCAGGCCGACCGGCGACTGGGTGGCGCAGAGCAGCGTCTGCTGGAGACCTGGCGTGACTGGCTGGGCGTTCCGCGCAGCGAGTTGGATGGCCTGCTGGCCAGTAGCCGGCGCGGCGCGCCGGCGGCGGCCGTCCGTTCGGCCTATGAGCAGGCCCTGCAGTTGCTCGGTGTGGATAGTCAGGCGGATGCCAGCGAGATCAAGCGCGCCTATCGCCGCCAGTTGAGTCGCTGCCACCCCGACAAGCTGACGGGCAGTGGGGCAACGCCGGCGCAGATTCGTGCGGCGACAGAAAAGACCCGCGAACTGCACGCCGCCTATGCACTGTTGCGTCAGCGCCAGCGCTGAGTCGTCTACTGTACCTGCAAGGTGAGCCAGCCTTTGAGGCGGCGGAACAGTTGCTCCTGCTCGACCTCAGGGTTGCCCGGCAGGGCCTTGAGGGCGATCTGTGTGTAGCGCGCCTTACCCTCGCGGCGTGCATCACGCTGGCGGGCGATGGCGGCCTGGCGGGCGGCCAGGTCATCCTTGTAGTAGAAATCACCGCTGGGCAGGTCCAGTTGGCTGAGCAACGCCTGCAGGGTAAGTGTTTCTGCGGGGACGTCCTGAGCCGAGATCAGTACCAGTTGAGTGATGTCCTTGGCGTCCTGGCGCTCCACCAGGTAGCGGCTGGCCCAGTAGGCGCCGCTGCGCTGGCCCAGCAGTACGATGCGCGGTGCCTGTTGCGCGCGGGCAAAGGCCAGGGCAGCATCCAGACGCGCCAGCCGGCGGTCCGCCGGTAGCTGTTGCGGCGTTGCGGGGGGCGTGACAGCCTGGCTGGTCTCGGTCTCGGTCTCGGTCTCGGTCTCGGTCTCGGTCTCGGTCTCGGTCTCGGTCTCGGTCTCGGTCTCGGTCTCGGTCTCGGTCTCGGTCTCGGTCTCGGTCTCGGTCTCGGTCTCGGTCTCGGTCTCGGTCTCGGTCTCGCTGGCCTGCTCGGCGGGCGGCGTTTGCTCGCTGCTTGTCGTTGCGGGGGGCGGCGCAAGAGGCAGTACGGCGGCCGGGAGTGGCGCTGGCTGGGGATCCGGCAGGCTCAGGCTCAGGGTATGCCAGCCGGCTTCCGGCAGCTTGCGGCGCAGCGGGCCAATGGCTTGTGGCCAGTCGGCACTTTCACCATCGCCAGGCAGCAGGATGACCAGGCCGGCTGCCTCGGCCTGATTAGCGGGTTGCCAGAGGGCCAGGAAGGTTTCATCTCCCGCCTGCAGAGACTGCTGCTCTGTCTCGGGCAGGCGAACCTGCAGGGTCTGCTGAACCAGTTCGCTGGCTTCCGGGAGTGGCGGGCGTGCCGCTACGCTGCTGGGGGTGTCGCTTGCCTGGCTGTCGCCGGTGCTTTCAGCGGTGTTGCTGGGCTCCTCGGCCTGCGCGGGGTGCAGGGCGAGGATCAGGGCCAGGGGGATCAGGCGTTTCAGGTTCATGGGCATCTCGCTACTAGCCGATCGCGGTGGATACTTGGCAGCCTAATCGCAGACCGGGCGTTTGTCAGGTGCGACCCGCGACAAACAGGGTGCTCGCGTTATACGCGCTGCCAGGCAGGTCGTCGGGCGGGTACAATGCGCGCTTACCGTGATTTGCCGAGGTGCCGCATGCAGCCGTTCGCCATTGCCCCGTCCATTCTCTCTGCCGATTTCGCCCGTCTGGGCGAAGAGGTCGACAAGGTGCTTGCCGCTGGCGCCGACATCGTGCACTTCGATGTGATGGACAACCACTATGTGCCCAACCTGACCATCGGTCCGATGGTCTGCGCGGCGTTGCGCAAGTACGGCATCAGCGCGCCGATCGATGCGCACCTGATGGTCAAACCGGTGGATCGCATCATCGGCGACTTCATCGAGGCGGGCGCATCCTACATCACCTTCCACCCGGAAGCCTCGGAGCACATCGACCGTTCGCTGCAACTGATCCGTGACGGCGGCTGCAAGGCCGGTCTGGTGTTCAACCCAGCTACCCCGCTGGATGTGCTCAAGTACGTGATGGACAAGGTCGATATGATCCTGCTGATGAGCGTCAACCCCGGTTTCGGCGGGCAGAAGTTCATCCCCGGCACCCTCGACAAGCTGCGTGAAGCCCGCGCGCTGATCGATGCCAGTGGCCGTGAGATTCGCCTGGAGATCGACGGCGGCGTCAATGTGCAGAATATCCGCGCGATTGCCGAGGCGGGCGCGGATACCTTCGTCGCCGGTTCGGCCATCTTCAACCAGCCGGACTATAAAACCGTGATCGACGCCATGCGTAGCGAGCTGGCTCAGGTGCGCGGGTGAACGCATTGCGCCAGCTGTTCGCCGGCGAGCTGCCGCGCCTGGTGATGTTCGACCTGGACGGCACCCTGCTGGATTCGGTGCCGGATTTGGCAGCGGCCATCGACCGGATGTTGCTGCAGCTGGGACGTGCGCCGGCAGGGGTAGGCAAGGTGCGCGACTGGGTGGGCAATGGCTCCAGGGTGCTGGTGCGTCGCGCCCTGGCCGATGGTTTGGAGCATGCGCTGATCAGCGAAGAACAGGCGGCGCCGGCCCACCAGCTGTTCCTCGCTGCCTATGCCGATTGTCATGCGTTAAGCACGGTCTATCCGGGCGTGCGCGAATGCCTCGACTGGCTTGCCGCGCAAGGCATTGCGCTGGCGCTGGTCACCAACAAGCCGGAGCGCTTTGTGGCACCCTTGCTGGAAGAAAAAGGCCTGGCCGGTTACTTCCGCTGGATACTGGGTGGCGACAGCCTGCCGGTGCAGAAACCTGATCCGGCCGCGCTTAACTGGGTGCTGGAAAAGGCCGGCGTAGCGGCGAGCCAGGCACTGTTTGTCGGCGACTCGCGTAATGATGTGCTGGCCGCCCGGGCTGCCGGTGTGCCCTGCGTGGCGGTGAGCTATGGCTACAACCACGGCCGGCCGATTGCCGAGGAACAGCCCGCCCTGCTGCTGGATGACCTGCGCCAGTTGGTTGCTTCGTCGACGGTGCTGGGTTAGTGTGATTGGCAACTTTCAAGCCCGCCTGCAGAGATCGGATCGTGGTGGTTACCCGCAAACAGTGGATGCATGTCCTCAAGGCTCTGGCCCGCTGGCGCTGGCGCGCCTGATACATGCCCGCCGGCTGGCCCGGCCTGCTTGCTAACGACTGAAATACCCTCACGCCACGAGGCTGATCATGACCCGCGAAGAATTCCTGCGTTTGGCCGCTGCCGGCTACAACCGCATTCCCATGGCCCTGGAAACCCTGGGCGATTTCGACACGCCGCTGTCGATTTACCTGAAGCTCGCCGATGCGCCCAACTCCTACCTGCTCGAATCGGTGCAGGGCGGCGAGAAATGGGGGCGCTATTCGATCATCGGCCTGCCGGCGCGTACCGTATTGCGCGTGCATGGCCACCAGGTAACGGTGAGTGTCGACGGCCAGATCGTCGAACAGCTCGACAGTGACGATCCGCTGGCCTTTGTCGAGCAGTTCAAGGCGCGTTACCAGGTGCCGAGCATCGAGGGCTTGCCGCGTTTCAATGGTGGCCTGGTCGGTTATTTTGGCTACGACAGCCTGCGCTATGTGGAGCGCAAGCTGGCCGCCGTCAGCAAGCCGGATCCTTTGGCTACTCCGGATATCCTGCTGATGGTGTCCGATGCCGTGGTGGTCTTCGACAACCTGTCGGGCAAGCTGTACGCCATCGTGCTGGTCGACCCGACACAGGTCGATGCTTTCGAACGTGGCCAGGCGCAGTTGCGCGAGTTGCTGAACAAGCTGCGTCAACCGATCACTCCGCGTCTGGGTGTGGACCTGAGCAAGCCTGCGGGCCAGGAGCCGGACTTCATCTCCAGCTTCAAGCGCGACGACTACGAGGCGGCAGTGGCGGCCATCAAGGAGTACATCCTGGCTGGCGACTGCATGCAGGTGGTGATCTCCCAGCGCATGTCGATCCCGTTCCGTGCCGCGCCCATCGATCTGTATCGCGCGCTGCGCTGCATCAACCCGACGCCCTACATGTACTTCTTCAATTTCGGCGACTTCCATGTGGTCGGTTCGTCGCCGGAGGTGCTGGTACGCGTCGAGGACAGCCTGGTCACCGTGCGTCCGATCGCCGGCACCCGCCCACGTGGCGCGAGCGAAGAGGCCGATATCGAGCTTGAGCAGGATCTGCTGTCCGACGCCAAGGAGATCGCCGAGCACCTGATGCTGATCGACCTGGGGCGTAATGATGTCGGACGGGTTTCCGCGACCGGCAGTGTGCGGCTGACCGAGAAAATGGTCATCGAACGCTATTCCAACGTCATGCACATCGTTTCCAACGTGACCGGGCAGCTCAAGGCCGGCCTCTCGGCGATGGATGCCCTGCGCGCCATCCTGCCGGCCGGCACCCTGTCCGGTGCGCCCAAGGTGCGCGCCATGGAAATCATCGATGAACTGGAGCCGGTCAAGCGTGGCGTGTACGGCGGTGCCGTAGGCTACTGGGCGTGGAACGGCAACATGGATACGGCCATTGCCATTCGTACCGCGGTGATCAAGGACGGTGAGCTGCACGTGCAGGCCGGCGCCGGCATCGTTGCCGACTCGCAGCCGGCCCTGGAATGGGAAGAGACCCTGAACAAGCGCCGCGCCATGTTCCGCGCGGTCAGCCTCGCCGAACAGTCCGTAGAGTAAGGGGCTCCACCATGCTGCTGATGATCGACAACTACGACTCCTTTACCTACAACGTGGTGCAGTACCTGGGCGAGCTGGGTGCCGACGTGCAGGTGATCCGCAATGACGAACTGACGGTCGCCGAGATCGAGGCGCTGCAGCCCGAGCGCATCGTGGTCTCGCCCGGCCCGTGCACGCCGAGCGAGGCCGGTGTGTCCATCGAGGCCATTTTGCACTTTGCCGGCAAGCTGCCGATCCTCGGCGTGTGCCTGGGCCATCAGAGCATCGGCCAGGCCTTCGGCGGCGACGTGGTGCGCGCGCGCCAGGTGATGCACGGCAAGACCAGTCCGGTGTTTCACGCCGATCAGGGGGTGTTCGCCGGCCTGAACAATCCGCTGACCGTGACCCGCTATCATTCCCTGGTAGTCAAGCGCGAAACCTTGCCGGACTGCCTGGAAATGACCGCCTGGACCCAGCATGCCGACGGCTCGGTCGACGAGATCATGGGGCTGCGCCACAAGACCCTGAACATCGAGGGCGTGCAGTTCCATCCAGAGTCCATCCTCACCGAGCAGGGCCATGAGCTGTTCGCCAACTTCCTCAAACAACAGGGTGGGGTGCGTCGATGAATATCAGGGAAGCCCTCAATCGGGTCGTCAATCATCTGGACCTGACTACCGAGGAAATGCAGTCGGTCATGCGCGAGATCATGACCGGGCAGTGCACCGATGCGCAGATCGGCGCGTTTCTTATGGGCTTGCGCATGAAGAGCGAAAGCATCGATGAGATCGTCGGTGCTGCCACGGTCATGCGCGAGCTGGCTGCTCCCGTGGCGGTCAATGCCGAGCGCCTGGTCGATACCTGCGGGACCGGTGGCGATGGCATGAATATCTTCAATGTCTCCACCGCGGCGGCCTTCGTGGTCGCTGCGGCAGGCGGCAAGGTGGCCAAGCATGGTAATCGTGCGGTCTCCGGCAAGAGCGGCAGTGCCGACCTGCTGGAGGCGGCCGGGGTGCACCTGGAACTGACGCCGGCGCAGGTTGCGCGCTGTATCGAGGCGGTCGGGGTAGGCTTCATGTTTGCGCCGGCCCACCACGGTGCGATGAAGCACGCCATCGGTCCGCGGCGCGAGATGGGCCTGCGGACGATCTTCAACATGCTGGGGCCGATGACCAATCCGGCGGGTGTGCGTCATCAGGTGCTGGGTGTGTTCAGCCAGGCGCTGTGCCTGCCGCTGGCGCAGGTACTGCAGCGCCTGGGCAGTGAGCATGTACTGGTGGTGCATGCGCAGGATGGTCTCGACGAGATCAGCCTGGCGGCGCCGACCTTTGTCGCCGAGTTGCAGGGCGGGCAGATTCGTGAGTACCGCATCCAGCCGGAAGACTTTGGCATCAAGAGCCAGAGCCTGATTGGTCTGGATGTCGCGGACGCCCGGCAATCGCTGGCGCTGATCCAGGACGCGCTGGGCAAGCAGTCGAGCGAGAATGCGCGTAAGGCCGCCGACATGATCGTGCTCAACGCCGGAGCGGCACTCTATGCGGCCGACCAGGCGAACAGCCTGGCTGAAGGTGTTGCGCTGGCGCAGGATGCGTTGAGCAGTGGCCTGGCGCGGGAAAAGCTGGCCGAGCTGGTGTCCTTTACCACCGTCTGCAAACTGGAGAATCAGCCATGAGTGTGCCAACGGTGTTGGAGAAGATCATCGCCCGCAAGGTCGAGGAAGTCGCCGAGCGGAGTGCGCGTGTCAGTCTGGCAGAGCTGGAAGGGCTGGCCCGACATGCCGATGCGCCGCGTGGCTTTGCCCATGCCTTGCTGGAACAGGCGGCGCGCAAGCAGCCGGCGGTGATCGCTGAGGTGAAGAAGGCTTCGCCGAGCAAGGGCGTTCTGCGCGAGCATTTTGTCCCGGCCGAAATTGCCCGCAGCTATGCGGCGGGTGGGGCGACCTGCCTGTCGGTACTGACCGACGTCGATTTCTTTCAGGGCAGCGATGCCTATTTGCGCGAGGCGCGCGCGGCGTGCCAGTTGCCGGTAATCCGCAAGGATTTCATGATCGATCCCTACCAGATCGTCGAGGCGCGCGCCCTGGCTGCAGACTGTGTGCTGTTGATTGTTTCCGCGCTGAGTGACGCGCAGATGGCCGAGTTGGCCGCGACGGCCCGCCAGTTCGATCTCGATGTGCTGGTTGAAGTGCATGATGGCGATGAGCTGGAGCGTGCCCTGAAAACCCTGGATACGCCGTTGCTAGGCATCAATAACCGCAACCTGCACAGTTTTGAGGTCAGCCTGGAAACCACTCTGGACTTGTTGCCACGCATTCCGCGCGATCGTCTGGTGGTGACTGAGAGTGGCATCCTCAACCGTGCTGACGTCGAGCTGATGGAAGTGAGCGAGGTGTATGCCTTCCTCGTCGGTGAGGCGTTCATGCGCGCCGATGATCCGGGTAGCGAGTTGCAGCGCTTGTTCTTTCCGGAAAAGTCCCGTCCGGCACTCTCGGCCGACCCTGAGTAATGCATGCGCCCTAACGGACAAGCCCGCCATTTGGCGGGCTTGTCCGTTAGGGTTGGCGGTGCTCAGCGAGTACCGAATACCACCATGGTCTTGCCCTTGACGTGGACCAGCCCCTGCTCTTCGAGGGACTTGAGTACCCGGCCGACCATTTCCCGTGAACAACCGACGATGCGACCAATTTCCTGGCGAGTGATCTTGATCTGCATGCCGTCAGGATGGGTCATCGCATCGGGCTGCTTGCACAAGTCGAGCAGGGTGCGCGCTACACGTCCGGTGACATCGAGAAATGCCAGGTCGCCAACCTTGCGGGTCGTCTTGCGCAGGCGCTCGGCCATCTGGCTGCCGAGGGTCAGCAGAATATCCGGATCTTGCAGGGTGATATCGCGGAATTTGCTGTAGCTGATCTCGGCCACTTCGCATTCGCTCTTGGCGCGCACCCAGGCGCTGCGCTCCTGCTCCTGACCCTCTTTATCGAACAGGCCCATTTCACCGAAGAAGTCGCCGGCATTGAGATAGCCGATGATCATCTCGCGTCCTTCGTCATCCTCGATCAGGATGGTGACCGAACCTTTGATGATGAAAAACAGCGAGTCGCAGCGATCGCCGGCATAGATGATGGTGCTTTTCGCCGTGTAACGCCGACGCTGGCAGTGCGCCAGAATCTTGTCGAGATTTTTGATCTTTGGTGTAAGGGTGATAGCTACCATGCCCAAGTCCCGGAAAAAAAAGGTAAGCCCTGATCCAACGGGCGACTACTTATAAAAGGGATGGCTTAACACTCGAGCCTGACAACGCAGTCTCTACCGACATCCACTTGGCTTTTTTATTTTTCTGCTTATTCCGACAAGTTTGCCACTTATCTTCTTTGAGCTTAACAGACGCAAGCTATCTCACCACCCATTTTGCGACCCAGTCAACAGCCTGGGGGCCGCGCGGCCTCTGGCTTGCAGCCTGGAGTGGCCTGGAAGGCGTATCGCCCTGTGCTAAACTGCCGCACTTTTTAGTGGAGGGCGGTGCATGAAGGCGCGTATTCAATGGGCTGGCGAAGCTCTGTTTCTCGGCGAATCCGGCAGTGGCCATGCGCTGGTCATGGACGGTCCGCCAGAAGCGGGTGGGCGCAACCTGGGCGTGCGCCCCATGGAAATGATCCTGCTCGGCCTTGGCGGCTGCAGTAACTACGATGTGGTGAGCATCCTGCGCAAGTCGCGTCAGCCTGTGGAAAGCTGCGAAGCCTTTGTTGAGGCAGAGCGTGCCGATGAGGACCCCAAGGTGTTCACCAAGATCCACCTGCACTTCGTGGTCAAGGGGCGCGGGCTCAAGGAGGCGCAGGTCAAGCGTGCTGTCGAGCTGTCTGCGGAAAAATACTGTTCGGCTTCGATCATGCTCGGTCGTGCAGGCGTTGCCATCAGCCACGATTACGAGATCATCGAGCTGGGCTAAGCGTGGCGTCAGGCTATCGGTCAGCAGGCAGAAGGGCGCCGGGTGGGCGCCCTTCGTACGTTTACGGCAGGTCTTATAGGCGGTATGTGCTCTTGGTCATGACCTTGGACAGCAGGGTCATGCCGAATTTGACCGGTGCAGGGAAACGCAGGCCGCCGGCTTCCAGGGCTGTGGTGGCGTGCTGTAGTTCGTCTTCGCGCATCTGTTCAAGAATGGCACGGGACTTGTGATCCTGTTCGGGCAGCTGGGCCAGGTGTTCATCCAGGTGCTTGACGACCTGGTCTTCGGTGGCCGCGACGAAGCCCAGGCTGACCTTGTCGCTGATCAGTCCGGCCACCGCTCCCACCCCGAATGACAGGCCGTAGAACAGCGGGTTGAGCAGGCTGGGACGGCCACCCAATTCGCGAATGCGTTGTTCGCACCAGGCCAGATGATCGATTTCCTCTTCGGCAGCATGCTCCATGGCCTGGCGGACTTCCGGTAGTCGGGCGGTCAGTGCCTGGCCTTGATAAAGCGCCTGGGCACACACCTCGCCGGTATGGTTGATACGCATCAGGCCGCTGACATGCCGCGCGCTTTCGGCCGGCAGGCTGCATTCTTCCTGTAGATTGGCCGGCGAGGGGCGGTACGGTTGGCCGCTGAACGGCAGCAGGGTTCGCAGGGCGGCGTCGGTCTGCAGCAGCAGACGATCGACCGCAGAATAATGGCGCTCGCTGACCATGACTATTGCTCCGCTGGATGACCCGACTAGTCTACCCGATCAACCTTTTGCCGGTCTGCAGCTTGCACTGGGCATGCCGCCGGGTGACGATCGCGCGAGCTGGCCTGGGACTGAACTTGACAAGGAGTGCGGGTGAAAAACGATATTCATGATTTGGGTTTGGTACTGGATTCACGGGTCAAGCTGATCCTCATCGAGTCCTGGGACGAGCGGCGCGTGCTGCAAACCCTCAGTGGTCTGGCCGTGCGTCGTGGCCTAGGGATGTATTGCTGGTCGGTTAGCGAGGGTTTGCAACACTTGGGCTTTGGCGGTGAAGCGCTGCCCGATAGTGAGGACCCCGTGGCCGCGCTGCGTTTGGTCAAGGCGGATCGCCAGCATCACCTGTACGTGTTTTGTGATCTGCACGCGCACTTGGCGGACAATCCGTTACTGGTGCGCCTGCTCAAGGATGTTGCCTTGGCTGAGGAGCTCCACAAGCCGACGCTGGTGCTGGTCTCGCATGCCTTCAAGTTGCCAGCCGAAGTCCAACGGCTGGCGGCGCGTTTCAACCTGGCGTTGCCGAGCGAGGATGAGCTGTTGGCCCTCGTGCGTGAAGAAGCGCAGCGCTGGAGTGAGCAGAATCGCAATGCGCGTGTGCGGACTGATAATCGCACACTGCAGCAGGTGGTCAAGAATCTGCGTGGCCTCAGTCATGCGGAAGCCCGAGCGTTGGCGCGCAACCTGATTGTCGATGATGGTGCGATTACCCAGGATGATCTGCCTGAGCTCAACCGCACCAAGTTCCAGTTGCTGGATATGGAGGGTGTGCTGAGTTTCGAGTCGGAGACTGCACGCTTCGCCGAAGTCGGCGGGCTGGGCAACCTGAAGCGCTGGCTGGGTGAGCGCCAGCAAGCTTTCTTGCAGGGCGGCATGGCCGACTCGCCACGTGGCATGTTGCTGGTGGGGGTGCAGGGCGGTGGCAAGAGCCTGGCGGCCAAGGCCGTAGCCGGTTTGTGGGGGCTGCCCCTGCTGCGTCTGGATTTTGCCTGCCTGTATAACAAGTTCTTCGGTGAAACCGAGCGTAATCTACGTGAAGCACTGAAGCTGGCCGAGCAAATGGCGCCCTGCGTGCTGTGGATGGACGAGATTGAAAAAGGCCTGGCGACCGGTGACCACGATAGCGGGGTCAGCCAGCGGGTGCTGGGTACCCTGTTGACCTGGATGGCTGAACGCAAGGTACCGGTATTCGTGGTGGCAACCGCCAACGCCATCCACAAACTGCCGCCTGAATTGGTGCGCAAGGGGCGTTTTGACGAGCTGTTCTTTGTCGACCTGCCTACGCCTGCTGTGCGTGGAGAGATCTTTGCCATTCACTTGCGGCGTCGAGAACTGGACGTCGAGGCGTTCGACTTGGCGGCCCTGTCGCAGGCCAGTGACGGATTTTCGGGGGCGGAAATCGAGCAGGCGGTGGTCAGTGCGCTGTATGCGGCACAGGCTCGCCAGGTGGCGGTCGACCAGGCCCTGTTGCTGGGCGAGCTACACAGCAGCGTGCCGTTGTCGGTGTTGATGGCAGAAGATATCCAGCGTCTGCGCCATTGGGCCCAGGAGCGCTGTGTGAATGCCGAATAGCCGGGCTGGCGGTGTCGCGCTCCGCGACACCGCCAGGTAGCTTATTCGAGGCCGGCCAGTACGCCGATGCCGCCGGCGATGATCAGCGCAATGATGGCGATGACGATGACGGCCAGCCAGATACCGGCCAGCACTTTGACTGCCGTGCTGTTGGGCGGCGGCGGCGGGGCATAGCGGTTGGCGCCCGCCGTGCCTGGAATCAGCATCATCAGCAGCGGGAACACACTGCCGACAAACGGCACCAGGTTGAGGAGAAACAGCCAGCCTGACCAGCCGATGTCGTGCAGACGCTGTACACCGATCTGCACACTCACCACCAGCAGGGCAATTACTGCAACGGCGCCGAGCAGGAAACCGAGGACTTCCGAAAGCGCGAAGGCACCCGCTACCACGGCAAACACCGGCAGCATGGCGAAGGCCAGAACCATCGACCAGGCCAGGTAACGCAGGCGCCCGATCCGGCCACTAATGGTGAACGGGCGTAGTTCGCAGAACTCCGGCAGCGTCTCGCCCACCGCAGCTTGTGGCGTAGCATAAGGAGAGGGCGTGGCTGTCGGGCTGGCGCTTTGTGTCAACTGTGCCTGGCGAGCCAGGAATTTCTCAATAACGATGCCGCAGGCGCTGCAATCGATGGCTTTCGTCTGCTCATGGCCGCATTTCGGACAGGTCATGCGCTCCTCGGTGCCAGGCTCCTGAGGGGCGTTGGGGTCGGGATGGTCTTCGGTAGCGACCAGGCTCAGGCTGGCGCCCAGGTCTTCCTGTTTACTGACCTTGGCGCCTGCGCGTTGCAAGGCACCCAGGTACTTGTCTGCTTCGCTACTGTCGAGGTCGCGCTTGATTTCCACAGGGCGGCCGCTGAACAGGTGAGCAATCTTGCTGGGATCGGTTTTAAACAGGTTGGCGATATTTTCGCGAACCTGTTCGAGGGCATGGCCGGGCATGAGCTCGCCGGCAAAGACTATCTTGAAGCGGGGGTCATTCATGCTCGCGTCCTTGTGGGCTGAAGAGCGGGGAAAACGCTAGCCTAAGTGAGGCAACCGGGCAGAACAAGCATTCCTGTAAGCGCAAATGGGCGAGTTGTGCGCCCTACCACAGCTCAGGTGCGTGGCCAGTGTTGGCCCAGTTGCTGGCTGTGTTTCAAGCCTGCCAGATATTCATCGCGCAGGCGGCTGACCAAGCCGGCTACGTCGGGTAGATCGTTTATATCGCCTGCGCCCTGGCCGGCTGACCAGACGGTTTTCCAGGCCTTGGCCTCTTCGTCCATGGGTTTGAGCTTTTCGCCGTAATTGATGTCGCCCTTGTCTTGTAGTCGCTTGAGGTCATAGCCGGCAGCTTCCAGGCTCTGACGCATGAAGCTGGCGGGTACGCCGGAGACGGCTGGGGTATGGATGATGTCTGCTGCCTGGGCCTGCAGGAGCATCTGTTTGTAGGCTGTGCTGGCCTGGCTTTCTGTGGTGGCGATCAGGCGGGTGCCCATATAGGCCAAGTCTGCTCCCAGCAGTTGTGCGGCGAGAATCTGCTGGCCATGGTTAATACAGCCGGCCAGGAGCACGGTCTTGCTGAAGAACTGGCGAATTTCCGCCAGTAGGGCCAGCGGGCTCCAGGTGCCGGCATGGCCGCCTGCGCCTGCCGCCACGGCGATGAGGCCGTCGACACCGGCTTCGGCAGCTTTTTCGGCGTGACGCCGTGTGGTGACATCATGAAAGACCAGGCCGCCATAGCTATGCACGGCGTCTACCACTTCCCTGACCGCGCCCAGGCTGGTGATGACGATCGGCACGCGCTTGGCGACGCAGATCGCCAGGTCGGCCTGCAGGCGTGGATTGCTGGGGTGGACGATAAGGTTGACGGCGTAGGGCGCGGCGTCCTCATGGAGGTTTGCGCGGATTTCATCCAGCCAGTCGCTGAAGCCGCTGCTCTCGCGCTGGTTGAGTGCCGGAAAGCTGCCGACTATGCCTTGATTGCAGCAGGCACTTACCAGGCCGGGGCCGGAAACTAGAAACATCGGAGCGGCTACCAGCGGGAGGCGCAGACGTTGTTCAAACAGGGCGGGAAGGCTCATGACGGACTCCTTGGCGAATCAGAAGGGCTTGACTACCACCAGGATGACGATGGCCAGCAGAAACAACACCGGGACTTCATTGAACCAGCGGAAAAAAACGTGACCATGGTCATTCTGGCCAGCCGCGAAGCGGCGTAGCAAGCGGCCGCATTGCAGGTGGTAGGCGATCAGTAACACGACCAGGCTGAGTTTGGCGTGCAACCAGCCCATCTGCAGCCAGGCGGGATTGAGGTGCAGCAGCCAGAGGCCGAACACCAGGGTGGCGATCAGTGATGGGTTCATGATGCCGCGGTACAGCTTGCGCTCCATGATCACGAAACGTTCCTGGCTGAGGGTGTCATCGCTCATGGCGTGGTAGACGAACAGGCGCGGCAGGTAGAACAGGCCGGCGAACCAGCAGACGATAGCGATGATGTGCAGGGCTTTGATCCACAAGTACAGCATGATGACTTTCCAACGACTGAGGTACTGCAGCCATAGTAGAGGTTTGCCGACGTTGACGTACAGCGAGGGGCTCTTGCTATATCGGCATTGCAAGCTTGGTTGACGCGCCTGACGGCTTTATCATCGGCAGCCTTTGTAGCTGCGGGCAGGTTGGGAGCGAGCCATGATCAAGGTGGGGATTGTCGGTGGGACCGGATATACCGGCGTGGAGTTGCTGCGTTTGCTGGCGCAGCATCCACAGGCACAGGTAGCGGTGATTACCTCGCGCTCGGAGGCGGGGCTCAGCGTGGCTGATCTTTACCCCAATCTGCGCGGGCACTACGACGAGCTGCGTTTCAGTGTGCCGGATGTGGCGACCCTGGGGGCTTGTGATGTGGTGTTCTTTGCTACGCCGCATGGTGTCGCGCATGCCTTGGCTGGCGAGCTGCTGGCTGCAGGCACGCGTGTTATCGACCTGTCTGCGGATTTTCGGCTGCGTGACGCGGATGAGTGGAGCCGCTGGTATGGTCAGCCGCATGGTGCTGTCGAGCTGCTGGACGAAGCAGTCTATGGCTTACCTGAGGTCAATCGCCAGGCTATCCGCAGTGCCCGTTTGATTGCCGTGCCTGGCTGTTATCCGACGGCTACCCAGTTGGGACTGATTCCGTTACTTGAGGCAGGCCTCGCCGATACGCAGACCTTGATTGCCAACTGTGCGTCAGGGGTCAGTGGTGCCGGGCGCGGTGCCAGTGTCGGGTCGTTGCTGTGCGAGGCTGGGGAAAGTATGAAAGCCTATGCAGTCAAGGGGCATCGCCACCTGCCGGAGATTCGCCAGGGCCTGCGACAGGCGGCGGGAGCTGAGGTGGGCCTGACGTTCGTGCCGCATCTGGCGCCGATGATCCGCGGCATTCATGCCACCCTGTATGCGCGGGTGAGTGACCGATCTGTCGATTTGCAGCAGCTTTTTGAACAGCGCTATGCCAATGAGCCGTTTGTCGATGTCATGCCGGCTGGTAGCCATCCAGAAACGCGTAGTGTGCGCGGGGCCAATGTCTGCCGCATTGCCGTGCACCGTCCGCAGGAGGGCGATCTGGTGGTGGTGTTGGCGGCTATCGATAACCTGGTCAAAGGTGCTTCTGGGCAGGCCGTGCAGAACATGAATATTCTGTTTGGTCTGGATGAGCGTCTAGGGCTGAATCACGCAGCCTTGCTGCCCTGATTTGCAAGGGCTTAGTTGACCGTTTTTGTCGGGTAAGCGGATAATGCTTGCCTGACAGCGCTATAGCGGCCAAGAGCCGGGAGATTTGCACGATGAGCGTCGAAACCTTTACTCCAGCCCCTATGCAATTCACCGAAGGGGCCGCACGCAAGGTCAAGACCTTGGTGGAGGAGGAGGGCAATCCGCGCCTGAAGTTGCGTGTGTTCGTGACGGGCGGCGGCTGCTCGGGCTTTCAATATGGCTTTACTTTCGACGAGGATCTGGCAGAAGACGATACCGTGATTGAGCGCGAAGGCGTCAGTCTGGTTGTCGATGCCATGAGCTTCCAGTACCTGGTAGGCTCCGAGGTGGATTATCAGGAAGGCCTGGAAGGCTCTCGCTTCGTGATCAATAACCCCAACGCGACAACCACCTGTGGTTGCGGGTCTTCCTTCTCCATTTGATTGTCGGTGCTGGGCTGTGGTGTTTCAGGCTGGATAAATCGCGCCGAGCACTCGCAAGCCGCTTGCGCCGGTGACCGCTGGGCGGTTTGCTGGAATACCCTGTAGGCAGCAATGCGCCAACCAGGCAAAGGCCATGGCTTCCATCCAGTCTGGATCGACGCCCAGTGCACTGCTGCTTAATACCTCGATACCTGGCAAAAGCTCGCCTAGGCGTGCGTGCAGAGCGTGGTTGTGCGCGCCGCCACCACATAGCAGCAGCTGTTGGCAGTCTTTGAGTGTGTCGAGTAGGGCTCTGGCGCAACTTTGCGCGGTAAGCTCCAGAAGCGTGGCTTGCACGTCTGTGGTCGATACCTCGGGAAAAGCGGACAGCAGGCGGTCCAGCCAGTTCAGGTTGAATAGCTCGCGCCCGGTGCTCTTGGGGCCTTGCTGCTGAAAAAATGGCTCGGCGAGCATGCGTTGCAGCAGTTGCTGATGCACCTTGCCGCTGGCCGCCCAGGCGCCTTGGGCATCATAGGGTAGTTGATGATGTCGCTGAATCCAGGCATCCATGAGTACATTGCCGGGGCCGCAGTCGAAGCCGCGAGTTGCTTGCTCAGGAGCAAGCAGGCTGAGATTGCTGAATCCGCCGACGTTGAGCAATGCCCGTGATTGTTCGGGGTGGGCAAACAGTAGTTCATGAAAGGCCGGCACGAGGGGAGCGCCCTGACCACCGGCAGCGACATCGCGACGGCGAAAGTCGCTGACTACGGTGATGCCGGTCAGTTCGGCCAGCAGAGCGGGGTTGCCGATTTGCCAGGTGTAACCTGCCCCAGGCTCGTGGCGTACGGTCTGCCCGTGGCTGCCGATGGCGCGAATATCGCTTGCGTCCAGATGCAGGTCTGTCAGTAACTGATTGATGGCATTGGCTGCAAGATGCACCCATTGCTGCTCTGCCAAGGCGACACGGGCTAGTTCATTGTGGCCTGGTTGGCAAAGCTCCAGAAGCTCCTGCCGGAGTGTGCCTGGCAGGCTGGCACAGAAGGCATCACGCAACGTCCAGTTGCCGGCTTGCAGCTCGACTAGGGCGATGTCCAGTCCGTCCAGGCTGGTGCCGGACATCACGCCTATATAGAGCATCAGCGGGATTCGCGATTCAAGGCCAGCATGCTGTTGCGTTCCTGATCAAGCAGTGCCATCAACGGTTTGCTTTGTTGCAGGAAGCGTTGCTTCTCGTTGGCGGCAATGGGGTCGGCCATGGGAAGTTTCTGGCTCAGGGGATCGACATGCACGCCGTTGACCTGGAACTCATAATGCAAATGTGGTCCGGTGGACAGGCCGGTGGTGCCCACGTAGCCGATCACTTGACCCTGCTTGACCAGACTGCCGTTACGAATCCCCTTGGCAAAGTTGTGCATGTGCGCATAGAGCGTCTTGTAACGGTTGCCGTGCTGGATGATTACTGTGTTGCCATAGCCGCCATGGCGCCCAGCCAAGGTGACGCGGCCATCGCCTGTGGCTTTGATCGGAGTGCCTCGAGGCGCTGCGTAGTCAACACCTTTGTGTGCGCGAATTTTGTTGAGTACGGGGTGTCTACGCCCAGTGGAAAAGCGCGAGCTGATACGGGCAAAGTCTACGGGAGTGCGGATAAACGCCTTGCGCATGCTGGTGCCGTCGGCACGATAGTAGCTGAGTAGGCCTTGCTTGTTTACGTAACGTACGGCGCTGTAGGTTTTGCCACGGTTGGTGAAGCGTGCGGCGAGGATATTGCCGCTACCCACGACCTTGTCGGCGACAAACTTCTCTTCGTAAACCAGTTCGAATTCGTCGCCTTCGCGTAGATCCAGCGCGAAGTCGATGTCATAGCCAAATACGTTGGCCAGATCCATGGTCAATCGATGCGACAGCCCAGCTTTCTTGGCGCTGCCGAACAGGGAGCTATCAATGTTGCCGCGAGCGTAGCGGGTGCGAGTTTCTGGCTTGATGAGGTCACGTTTGAAGCTGAAGCCTTTGCCATTATTGGTCAGGCTGATGCTTTCCAGGTCGCTAAGTTTGGAGTGCAGCGAGCTCAGCTCACCCTGCTCATCAAGGCGAAACTCCAATACCTGACCGACTTTCAGGCGTGTGAACTGGCGCGCTTCCTTGCTGCTGGCCAGCGCTGCATGCAATACGGAAGCGCCCAAGCCGACTTGGGTGAACACCGTAGAGAGCGTGTCGCCATTCGCTACGGTGATTCGCTGCAAGCCTTTATCCAGTGTTGCTTCCGTGCTCTTGCCCTCATCAACTTGGGCAAAAGGCGATTTGGCCGGGCGAATGTCTTCTGCATCCTCATCCTGGCGATAGTCGCCGGATAGCTCGAGGTCGAGATCCAGGAAGGTCTTCTTGGCCTCTACGTCCTGGGTTGGAAACACCAGCAGGGCCAGGCTCAGCATGGCTGCTATGCCGCTAGCAGCCATCAGGTGGCTCTTGGGGTAGCGTGCCGCTTTAGGGGTCACTTGGGTCATGGCGTGTGGTGTTTTTAGAAGAATAGTGAACTAACTGTATAAAATATAACCAAAAGAAGCTTCGGGCAACCCTGAAAGTCTTTCTGGCTCTTACAGGCGCAAAACTTGTATTTAGTCAGCGATCTTGTAAGGTTGGTTCCCTTTTGTTTTCAGGTGCTTTCGGGGTTTTTCATGAAGTCGGTAGAGGAGCAGCTGGCGCTCATCAAGCGTGGCGCAGAAGAGGTTCTGGTTGAGGCTGAGCTGGTTGAGAAGCTCAAGCGCGGGCAGCCTCTGCGTATTAAGGCAGGTTTTGATCCTACGGCGCCGGACTTGCATCTGGGGCATACCGTACTCATTAACAAGCTGCGCCAGTTCCAGGAGTTGGGGCATCAGGTGATCTTCCTGATTGGCGACTTCACCGGAATGATTGGTGACCCCAGCGGCAAAAGTGCCACGCGTCCGCCCCTGACGCGTGAGCAGGTGCTGGAGAACGCTGAAACCTACAAGCAGCAAGTGTTCAAGATTCTCGATCCGGCTAAAACTGAAGTGGCGTTCAACTCCATGTGGATGGATCAGTTGCGTCCGCAGGAATTTATCCGCCTGGCTTCCCAGTACACGGTGGCGCGTATGCTGGAGCGCGACGATTTCGACAAGCGTTATAAGGGCAGTCAGCCGATTGCCATACACGAGTTTCTCTATCCGTTGGTTCAGGGCTATGACTCGGTTGCTCTGCGTGCGGATGTTGAGCTGGGCGGTACGGATCAGAAGTTCAATCTGCTCATGGGGCGAGAGCTGCAGCGTGCGTATGGGCAGGAGTCGCAATGCATCGTCACTATGCCCTTGCTGGAGGGCTTGGATGGCGTGAAGAAAATGTCCAAGTCGCTGGGTAACTATATAGGCATTCAGGAAAGTCCCGGCGTCATGTACGGCAAGCTGGTATCCATGCCTGACTCGCTGATGTGGCGGTACTTTGAGTTGTTGAGTTTTCGCTCGCTTGAGGAGATTGAGCAGTTCAAGCGTGATGTGGCTGCTGGGGCCAATCCGCGGGATATCAAGATTAAGCTGGCGGAAGAGCTGGTTGCTCGCTTCCATGGTCAGGAAGCTGCAGCCACTGCGCATCGGGCTGCCGGGAATCGCATGAAATATGGTGAGCTGCCGGATGACTTGCCGGAGGTGGAGCTGCAGGCCGAGGCGGATATGCCGATCGCGGCTGTTTTGAATAGAGCGGGTCTGGTGAAGAACTCTGCGGTGGCGCGTGACTTGCTGAACTCTGGCGGTGTGCGGGTTGACGGTGAAGTGGTGGGGCGCGAGTTCATGTTTGTGCTGGGTGCTGAGCATGTCTGTCAGGCTGGCAAGAAGGCATTTGCGCATATTCGCTTGAATAAGCAGTAAATGCTTGACCTGCGGGCTGAGCTGCCTATAATTCGCCGCTCTTGCAATGCCGGGCTTACATAAAAAGTCTTTTTAATCAAAGGCTTAGGTAGATAAAAGGCTTGCAAGAGCGGTGCGATTCTGTAGAATGCGCCGGGTCGGCAGGGCTGAGGCGCTGTTGATGAATGAGATGCTTGACAGTGTTTTCGGATGCTGTAATATGCGCCTCCCGCTGATCGGAAGCCCTGCTTCGGTTCAGCTAAGCGGTTGAGAAGAAACGAAAAATTCTTCAAAAACAGCTTGACAGATTTAAGGGCTGCTTTAGAATGCGCGGCCTCGGTTGAGACGAAAGACTTGATCGAAACGCTCTTTAACAAATTGAATC
>NZ_PIYS01000033.1:0-6013 GCF_002835605.1 Pseudomonas fluvialis
ACCGTTCCAGCGGATACGCGATACCGTTCCAGCGGATACGCGATACCGTTCCAGCGGATACGCTATCCACAGGCCAAACAGGCCGCAAACCCGCGCCAGCATTGGGTTTCAGCCTTTGGCGAAAACCAAGCTAATCCGGTTTTAATCCTTTTTTAATCATCGCGTGCCCTGCACGGGGCACCCCTGCGGGGTTCCCCCACCGCTGCGCGGCGGCTCCCCTTCCCCCTATCGAGGCCCCCAGCGGGGGCCGCAATGTGCCCCCCTACGGCCTACGGCCTGCGCGGCTTCGCCTTGCGTCGCCCCCCTCCGCCCCCCTCCGGGGGGAACGAGTCGCCCTCTGTCGTCAGGGGTGTAGGGCATACGGGCCTGCGGCCCTTCTTTCCTTCACCCCTGCCGGGAGCGTGGGTCGTTCCAGGTCAGTCAAGGGCCGCTGCGCTTTCCGGGGGTGGTCCGTGTCCTCGCTGCGCTGCGGGCCGCGCCAGCCACCCCCTCCACCCTTGACAGCCCTTCCACTCCAACAGCCGGACAGCCAAACAGCCGTCAACAGGCTAAAACGGCCCGTAGCGGCGTTTTTTGGCCTTGGTGGTACATCCGGCAGGGGTTGAGCAAGAAAACGCGCTGTAGGCCCGTTTCCGGGCTTTCTGGCGGTATTAGCGGCGGGCGGGTCAAGGGCGCGAAGCGGCCCCGGCTGGCTGGCGCGGCCCGCAGCGCAGCGAGGACACGGGCCAGACGGGGCGAACCCTTGACGCGACCAGAGCGGCCCAGCCTGTGCGAGTGGGGGCAGGACGAAGGGTGAAGCCCGCCACCCTGCCCCCCGAGCCTCACGGCGGCGAGTGGCCCCCGGCAGGGCCGCCGGAGGCATGCGGCGTTAGTGGCCGAAATCCGGGTGTTTTGGGTCAGTGAATGGGGTGCTTTTTGGCAGGGTCACATGGGTAGGCGGTTCGAGAGGTTCCGAACCATCCAGAAATGCCGGTTCAGTGGCAGGCGGTTGCAGGTCAAACAGCGCCCGGTCATCGGCACGGGTTAGGGCAGCGTCCAGCATGGCAAGCAGCTTGTCTTTGGGCCACTCGCCGCGCTCCACTTTGGCGAGGATGGCAGCACCGACCAGGATTTTCCGGCGCGTGTCCTGCTGGCGGGACACCTTGGCGAGTGCGGCCCGCTTGCGGGCTTCGATTTGTTGCTTCTTGGCCTTCTCTTGTTTCAGCTTGGTTTCGAGTGCGGCTATCCGTTCGTCGATGCTTGCCATGTTGTTTCCTCCAGTGGTGGCGATGGCTGCATTTTATCGAGCGGTTTCAGGGGTGACTAGCTGCGGAGCAGACGGGTAGAATACCCGGCAGCGACACCCCCGAAGCGAGAGCGAAGGGCGCACTTATGCAAACTTCGTTTGCGTGCGCCCCTTCGGGGGGAAAACCAACAGCCGGAGCCAGCCCGTGGCAATCTTTCACCTCAGCGTTAAGACCGTCAGCCGTTCGGCTGGTCGCAGTGCGACCGCCGCCGCTGCCTATCGCGCTGGGTGCAAGATCACCGACGAGCGAACCGGCGAGATTCACGACTACACCCGCAAGGGTGGCGTGGAATCTGCCGCCGTCATCCTGCCGGACAACGCCCCCGAGTGGGCACGCGACCGCGCCCAACTCTGGAACGCCGCCGAGCAGGCCGAGAAGCGAAAAAACTCCACGGTAGCCCGCGAGTTTGAAATAGCCCTGCCCGCCGAGCTTTCCCCCGCAGAGCGGGAAAAGCTGGCGCACGACTTCACCCGCGAGCTGGTGAACCGTCACGGCATGGCCGCAGACGTGGCGATTCACGCCCCCGGCAAGGAGGGCGACAACCGCAACCACCACGCCCATATCCTGCTGACGACCCGCCGCCTTGGGCCTGATGGCCTGGGCGAAAAAACCCGCGAGCTGGACGACCAGAAAACCGGCAAGGAGCTGGTCAAGCAGTGGCGCGAGCGGTTCGCCACGCTGCAAAACGAGCGGCTACGCGAGGCAGGCCACGCCGTCCAGGTCGATCACCGCAGCCACGCCGAGCGCGGCCTAGAGGCCGAGCCGACCCGCCACCTTGGGCCAACAGCCAGCGCCATCGAGCGGCGCACCGGCGAACGCAGCAGGAAGGGCCAGCAACACGACCAGGACGCGCTAGAGCGGCTGGCCCGCGCCAAGGCGCTGGGCGAGTTGGAACGCCAAGGGAAAGCCGCCGACCGTTCAATCATCGACCTGTCGGGCGACATCGAGGCCGCCAAGCGCGACCGCGCCCAGCAGCAGGAGCGCGAAGCGCAGGCCGAACGCCAGCGCATCGAGCGCATGAACAGCACCGAGCTGGCCCACGAGATCGGGCGGCTACGCCCGCCGCGTGTGCTTGACCTGGTAGAGCGTGACCCCGCCGTTTTGCGGGCCGAGGCCGAGCGCCAGGCGCTCCAGAACCGGCACACCGAAGCGGGCAGCGCCTCAGCCCGCGCCCGCGACCAGGCGCAGGCATGGCGCGAAGCGCACAAGGTGCAAGCGTGGCTGAACGACAAGGGCATAGTCCACGCGGCCAAGCTGCGCGAGCTGGAGGAACAGCGCGAAGCGAACCGGGCCGAGTGGCAGAAGCTGGGGCCGCAGATCGAGCAGGCAGGCTTGCAGGTGCAGCACCTGCGAAGCCAAGCGCATCAGCGCATCAGCGCCGAGCAGGCGCCGACGCTTGCCAAGGTGGCCGAGCTGGAGGAGCTGCGCCGGGAGAAGGTGCGGCAGGAGTTCGAGCAGCAGAAGCGCCAGCAGGCCGAGAAGAAGGCCGAGCGCGAGCGGGCAGCCGTGCCGCAGGACTTCCGGGCAATGGCCGCGAAGCGGGAAGCGAAGGCCAGCGGCTGGAGCGACCGAGGCGAGCAATGGAAGGCCGCGCCGCAAGGCTTGCGGACGCTGATCGACGGCTACAACGCCGCGCCCAAGGAGATGCGCCCGGCCATCCTCGACCGCATCCTGAGCGACGGCCAGCGCCGTGAGCAGGTGCGCGAGCTGATGGCCGAGCAGCGGCAGCAGTACCGCGCCAACGATCGCGGCATGGAGCGGTAAAAATAATCCTTGCGTCACTCCAAACGGTTGCTATAATGTCACTACTGACAAAGGAGAAGCCGCATGAATGACGCACTTGAAGCCCTTTTCGGGAAAGCCGACTACTCGCACATTGCCCGCGATGCCACCGTTACCGTGAGCATCACTGCCGCCGAAATGGCCGCGCTGCTGGGTGCGTATGACCGTGGCCTAGACGCACTCGACCAGGACGAGCGCGACGGCCTGAATGCTGTCATCAGCAAGTTAGGCATCACAAAATCCATTCTCATGAGCACGAGCAACGGTTTCGTCACACTGCGCCTCATGACCGAGCAAGACCTCCCGATGCTCTATGAATGGCTAAATCGGCCTCATATCGTCGAGTGGTGGGGTGGAGAAGAAGAACGCCCAACACTCGCTGACGTGCAGAAACAGTACCTGCCAAGCGCTCTAGCGCAAGAGTCCGTCACTCCCTACATTGCAATGCTGAATGGAGAGCCGATTGGGTATGCCCAGTCGTACGTAGCGCTCGGAGGCGGCGACGGGTGGTGGGAAGACGAAACCGATCCAGGAGTACGCGGAATAGACCAGTTATTGGCAAATCCCTCGCAACTGGACAAGGGCCTGGGAACCAAGCTAGTTCGCGCGCTGGTTGAACTGCTTTTCAATGATCCTGAGGTAACCAAGATTCAAACGGACCCGTCACCGAGCAACATGCGCGCGATTCGATGCTACGAGAAGGCGGGGTTTGAAAGGCAAGAAACCATAGCCACCCCAGATGGGCCAGCTGTGTACATGGTTCAAACCCGTCAGGCATTCGAGCGGGCGCGCAGTGATGCCTAACCCTTCCATCGAGGGGGACGTCCAAGGGCTATCGCCCTCGGCCGCCCCTCATGTCAAACGTTAGGCATCATGGGTGAATTTTTCCCTGCACAAGTTTTCAAGCAGCTGTCCCACGCTCGCGCGGTGATCGAGCGCCATCTGGCTGCGACACTGGACACAATCCACCTGTTCGGATCTGCGATCGATGGAGGGCTGAAGCCGGACAGCGACATAGACTTGCTCGTGACCGTCAGCGCCGCACCTAACGATTCGCTCCGGCAGGCGCTAATGCTCGATTTGCTGAAAGTCTCATCACCGCCAGGCGATGGCGGAACATGGCGACCGCTGGAGCTAACTGTTGTCGCTCGAAGCGAAGTAGTGCCTTGGCGCTATCCGGCGCGGCGTGAGCTTCAGTTCGGTGAGTGGCTCCGCCACGACATCCTTTCCGGAACGTTCGAGCCTGCCGTTCTGGATCACGATCTTGCGATTTTGCTGACCAAGGCGAGGCAACACAGCCTTGCGCTTCTAGGCCCATCCGCAGCCACGTTTTTCGAGCCGGTGCCGAAGGAGCATTTCTCCAAGGCGCTTTTCGACACTATTGCCCAGTGGAATGCAGAGTCGGATTGGAAGGGTGACGAGCGGAACGTCGTTCTTGCTCTTGCTCGCATTTGGTACAGCGCTTCAACTGGTCTCATTGCTCCTAAGGACGTTGCTGCCGCATGGGTATCGGAGCGTTTGCCTGCCGAGCATCGGCCCCTCATCTGCAAGGCACGCGCGGCGTACCTGGGTAGCGAGGACGACGACCTAGCAATGCGCGTCGAAGAGACGGCCGCGTTCGTTCGATATGCCAAAGCAACGATTGAGAGAATCTTGCGTTGAGCGGCATGTGCGAAAAGTGCATCGACCCGCGCCGAGGGCATCTGATGCCTAACTCGGCGTTCAAGCGGACGGGCTGCGCCCGCCGCTCAACTATGCGCTGAAAGATGAGCTGTGGCCATGAAGGACGCGAACGACAAAAAGACCGCCGACCTCTTGGCGTCACCCGGCGCGAAGCGGCAAGCCGCCTACGCCGAGCGCCAGAGGGCGCAGGGGCGGCGGCAGCGTTCTTTTTGGCTGACTGACAGCGAGGCCGGCCAAGTGATGGCGCTCCTGGAGCAGTTGCGGCCGCAGGAGGTGGAGCATGGCGACGAAAAAACTTGATGACCTGCTAGCCCGCATGGGCGAGATGCAGGAGAAGGCCCGCCAGCGGGCCGAGCGTGAGAAGCGCGACCCTCTGCCGGGTGCGCCCCTGTCGAAAAACGTGGTGCAGCTCCCGCTATGGCCGGAGCCTGTCCGGGCGGTGCCGAACGGCTTTCTACGGTCTGCGCTGTTCGGCGCGATTGCCAAGGGGCGGCGGCGGTACATCAACGGCGAGGATCTCGCCGCCGTCGATGGCGTGACGATCCGCTACAAGGGCGAACGCCTCGACCAAGGCGACCTCGACGTGTGGGAGAGCGTGCTGCACGCCGTGCGCCTTCAGGAGCTGGGCAGCCAGTGCCGCGTCACGTCCTACGCCCTGTTGAAGCTCATGGGCAAGACCGACACGGGCAAGAACCGGACGACGCTACACAACCGCATCGAGCGGCTTGTAGCCAATGCCGTGACGGTCAAGCAGGGCCGCTACACCTACATCGGCGGCCTGATTCGCTTCGCGGCCAAGGACGAGGAAACGCAGGAATGGGTCATTGAGCTGGACGAGAAGCTGCGCCCGCTGTTCGCAGGCGACCAGTTCACGCAGGTGGAATGGGGCGTGCGTCATGCGCTGGACGGTAGCCAGCTCGCGCAGTGGCTGCACGGCTTCTACGCCAGCCACGCCAAGCCGTTCCCGTTCAAGGTCGAAACCCTGCTCAAGCTGGCAGGCAGCGAGAACGACAACCCAAGCAGCGGGCGGCAGAAGCTGCGCAAGGCGCTGGATGCCGTGGCCGAGGCTAGCGCGGCCCACGGCGAGGGGTTCAGCTACGAGATTCGCGGCGACCTCGTGCACATCGAGAAGAAGGCCCAAGGGGCGCAGCGGCGGCACTTGGCCAAGAAGGCGGCCAAGCCCCGGAAGCCTCGCGGCTGATACCGTTCCAGCGGATACGCGATACCGTTCCAGCGGATACGCGATACCGTTCCAGCGGATA
>NZ_PIYS01000034.1:0-101027 GCF_002835605.1 Pseudomonas fluvialis
AAACCGCACGTCAACGTTGGCACCATTGGTCACGTTGACCATGGCAAGACCACTCTGACTGCTGCTCTGACCCGCGTGTGCTCCGAAGTATTCGGTTCCGCCAAGGTTGACTTCGACAAGATCGACAGCGCCCCGGAAGAGAAGGCTCGCGGTATCACCATCAACACTGCTCACGTAGAGTATGACTCCGAGACTCGTCACTACGCGCACGTTGACTGCCCGGGTCACGCTGACTATGTGAAGAACATGATCACCGGTGCTGCCCAGATGGACGGTGCGATCCTGGTTTGCTCGGCTGCCGACGGCCCCATGCCGCAGACTCGTGAGCACATCCTGCTGTCCCGTCAGGTAGGCGTTCCGTACATTGTCGTGTTCCTGAACAAGGCCGACATGGTGGATGACGCTGAGTTGTTGGAGCTGGTCGAGATGGAAGTTCGCGACCTGCTGTCCACCTATGATTTCCCGGGTGATGACACTCCGATCGTGATCGGTTCCGCGCTGATGGCTCTGAACGGTCAGGACGACAACGAAATGGGTACCACTGCCGTGAAGAAGCTGGTCGAGACTCTCGACAGCTACATTCCGGAGCCGGTGCGTGCCATTGATAAGCCGTTCCTGATGCCGATCGAAGACGTGTTCTCGATCTCCGGTCGTGGCACCGTGGTAACCGGTCGTGTTGAGCGTGGCATTGTCAAAATCCAGGAAGAGATCGAAGTGGTTGGCCTGCGTCCGACCCTGAAGACCACCTGTACTGGTGTTGAAATGTTCCGCAAGCTGCTCGACGAAGGTCGTGCGGGTGAGAACTGTGGCGTACTGCTGCGCGGTACCAAGCGTGATGAAGTTGAGCGTGGTCAGGTTCTGGCCAAGCCGGGCACCATCAAGCCGCACACCAAGTTCGAAGCAGAAGTGTACGTGCTGTCCAAGGAAGAAGGTGGTCGTCACACCCCGTTCTTCAAGGGCTACCGTCCGCAGTTCTACTTCCGTACCACTGACGTAACCGGTTCGTGCGAACTGCCGGAAGGTGTTGAGATGGTAATGCCGGGCGACAATATCAAAATGGTTGTCACCCTGATCAAGCCGATCGCCATGGAAGACGGCCTGCGCTTCGCTATTCGCGAAGGTGGTCGTACCGTTGGTGCCGGCGTGGTTGCCAAAGTCATCGAGTAATCGATTGGCGTTTGAAAAGGGCTCCTTCGGGAGCCCTTTTCTTTTGTTGATCATTTATTGACACCCCTGGGGGGCATCCGTACAATCACGCCTCCTTTTATCGGGCGTATTCCGCCCGGTGGGGATGGCAACTTGGAGTCTGAGGTCAAAATGCAAAACCAACAAATCCGTATTCGGTTGAAGGCTTTTGACCATCGCCTGATCGATCAATCTACCCAGGAAATCGTGGAAACCGCGAAACGTACTGGTGCTCAGGTGCGTGGTCCGATTCCTCTGCCTACCCGCAAGGAGCGGTACACTGTACTGATCTCCCCGCACGTCAATAAAGACGCGCGTGATCAGTATGAAATTCGTACCCATAAGCGCGTTCTGGACATCGTCCAGCCGACGGATAAAACCGTTGATGCGCTGATGAAGCTCGATCTTGCGGCTGGCGTGGAAGTGCAGATCAGCCTCGGCTAACGAACTGCAAGTTTGTTAGTCGTGTAACGCTCTGAAATGGGCGGCCATAGCGGGTGAAAGCCCCGTACACTCATGAGGTTCTAACATGACTATTGGTGTAGTCGGTCGTAAGTGCGGCATGACCCGCATTTTCACCGAAGAAGGTGTCTCCATTCCGGTTACGGTCATTGAGATCGAGCCGAATCGCGTGACCCAGTTCAAAACTGAAGAAACCGATGGCTACCGCGCAGTGCAGGTCACTGTGGGTGAGCGTCGTGCTTCCCGTGTGACCAAGGCGCAAGCCGGTCACTTTGCCAAGGCCAGCGTTGCTGCCGGTCGCGGTGTCTGGGAATTCCGTCTTGAAGAAGGCGAGTACCAGGCTGGCGATCAAATTACTGCCGAGCTTTTCCAGGCGGGTCAGCTGGTGGATGTCACCGGTCAGTCCAAGGGTAAGGGTTTCGCCGGTACCATCAAGCGCTGGAACTTCCGTGGTCAGGACAATACTCACGGTAACTCGGTTTCGCACCGTGTTCCGGGCTCTATCGGCCAGTGCCAGACTCCTGGTCGAGTATTCAAGGGCAAGAAAATGTCCGGTCACCTGGGTGCTGAGCGCGTAACCGTGCAGTCCCTGGAAGTTGTCCGTGTCGATGCTGAGCGCAATCTGCTGCTGGTCAAGGGTGCCGTTCCGGGCTCTACCGGTGGTGATGTGCTGGTGCGTCCGGCAGCCAAGGCTCGCGGTTAAGAGGGGAAGCTGAGATGCAATTGAATGTAAATGGCGCTCAGGCTATCGAAGTCTCCGAGCGTACTTTTGGTGGTGAGTTCAACGAGACCCTGGTTCACCAGGCCGTTGTCGCCTACATGGCCGGTGGCCGTCAGGGTACTCGCGCTCAGAAGACCCGTTCCGAAGTGTCCGGTGGCGGCAAGAAGCCCTGGCGTCAAAAGGGTACCGGTCGTGCTCGTGCGGGCACTATCCGTAGCCCCATCTGGCGTTCCGGTGGTACCACGTTCGCTGCCAAGCCGCAGGATCACTCGCAGAAGCTCAACAAGAAGATGTATCGCGCTGCCATGCGCTCCATCCTCGCTGAGCTGGTCCGTCAGGATCGCCTGGTCGTGGTTGATGATTTCGCCGTAGCTGCGCCGAAGACCAAAGAGCTGGCTGCCAAGCTGGCTGGCCTGGGTCTGAACGATGTGTTGATCGTGTCGGAGTCGGTTGACCAGAACCTGTACCTGGCTGCTCGCAACCTGCCGCATGTCGATGTGCGTGATGTGCAGGGTTCCGACCCGGTAAGCCTGATCGCCTACGACAAGGTGCTGATCACCGTGTCTGCCGTGAAGAAGTTCGAGGAGCTGCTGGCATGAACCAGGAACGCGTTTTTAAAGTGCTGCTTGGTCCGCACATCTCCGAGAAGGCTACCGTCCTTGCTGACGGCAAGAGCCAGTTCGTTTTCAAGGTTGCCACTGATGCAACCAAGCTGGAAATCAAGAAGGCCGTAGAAAGCCTGTTCGGCGTGAAAGTTGCCGGCGTCTGCACCTTGAATGTCAAGGGTAAGACCAAGCGCACTGCTCGCGGCCTGGGCAAGCGTAACGACTGGAAAAAGGCGTACATCGCCCTCCAGCCGGGCCAAGATCTCGATTTCGCCAGCAGCGCTGAGTAAAGGGGTGCATCATGGCAATCGTTAAATGCAAACCGACATCCGCTGGCCGCCGTTTCGTGGTCAAGGTTGTCAACCAGGATCTGCACAAAGGTGCCCCGTACGCTCCGCTGGTCGAGAAGAAGTCGAAGAGCGGTGGTCGTAACAACAACGGTCGCATCACCACCCGCCACATTGGTGGTGGTCACAAGCAGCACTATCGTCTGGTCGACTTCCGTCGCAACGACAAGGACGGCATTCCTGCCGTTGTCGAGCGTATCGAATACGATCCGAACCGTACTGCACACATTGCGCTGCTCAAGTATGCCGACGGCGAGCGTCGCTACATCATCGCGCCGAAAGGCGTGGTAGCGGGTGATCAGCTGGTAGCCGGCGCCCACGCGCCGATCAAGCCGGGCAACAGCCTGCCGCTGCGTAACATTCCGGTTGGTAGCACGGTGCATGGCATCGAGCTTAAGCCGGGTAAGGGTGCTCAAATCGCGCGTTCCGCAGGTGCCTCCGTGCAGCTGGTCGCTCGCGAAGGTGCCTACGTTACCCTGCGTCTGCGTTCCGGTGAAATGCGCAAGGTGCTCTCCGAGTGCCGTGCAACCTTGGGCGAAGTCTCCAACTCGGAGCACAGCCTGCGTTCCCTGGGCAAGGCCGGTGCCAAGCGCTGGCGCGGTGTTCGTCCGACCGTTCGTGGTGTTGCCATGAACCCGGTTGATCACCCGCACGGTGGTGGTGAGGGTCGTACTTCTGGTGGTCGTCACCCGGTTTCGCCGTGGGGCTTCCCGACCAAGGGTGCGAAGACTCGCTCCAACAAGCGCACCGACAACATGATCGTTCGTCGCCGCAAGTAATTAGAGGGATACGACAGTGCCGCGTTCTCTGAAAAAAGGTCCTTTTATCGATCTTCACCTACTGAAGAAGGTCGAGGTTGCGGTGGAAAAGAGCGATCGCAAGCCGGTGAAAACCTGGTCGCGCCGTTCGATCATTCTGCCGCAGATGGTCGGTCTGACCATTGCTGTGCATAACGGCCGTCAACATGTCCCGGTTCTGGTGAACGAAGACATGGTCGGTCATAAACTCGGCGAGTTTGCTGCCACCCGCACCTATCGCGGTCACGTAGCAGACAAGAAAGCCAAGCGTTAAGGGGTAAGGAACGATGGAAGTAGCCGCTAAGCTGTCTGGCGCTCGCATTTCCGCCCAGAAAGCCCGCTTGGTCGCCGACCAGATCCGCGGGAAGAAGGTGGGCGATGCGCTCAACCTCCTGGCTTTCAGCAGCAAGAAAGCCGCCGAGATCATGAAGAAAGTGCTGGAGTCGGCCGTTGCCAACGCCGAGCACAACGAAGGTGCGGATGTAGACGATCTGAAAGTCTCCACCGTCTTCGTCAACGAAGGGCGTTCGCTGAAGCGCATCATGCCGCGTGCCAAAGGCCGTGCTGATCGCATCGTCAAGCGGTCTTGCCATATCACTGTCAAGGTTGCGGACAAGTAACGGAGTCGATCAGATGGGTCAGAAAGTACATCCCACTGGCATTCGCCTGGGTATCGTCAAGGAGCACACCTCCATTTGGTATGCAGACAAGCGTCAATACGCTGATTATCTGTTTGCCGATCTCAAGGTTCGAGAGTATCTCCAAGACAAACTAAAAAGCGCGTCCGTAAGCCGTATCGACATTGCTCGCCCGGCGCAAACCGCACGCATCACCATCCACACCGCTCGTCCCGGCATTGTGATCGGCAAGAAAGGTGAAGATGTTGAGAAGCTGCGTCAGGACCTGACCAAGCAGATGGGTGTGCCGGTGCACATCAACATCGAAGAAATTCGCCGTCCTGAACTGGACGCCATGCTGGTTGCGCAAAGCGTAGCTCAGCAGCTTGAGCGTCGTGTGATGTTCCGTCGCGCCATGAAGCGCGCTGTACAGAACGCCATGCGGATTGGTGCCAAAGGCATCAAGATCCAGGTGAGCGGTCGTTTGGGTGGTGCTGAAATCGCACGTACCGAGTGGTATCGCGAAGGTCGTGTGCCGCTGCACACCCTGCGTGCCGATATCGACTACGCAACCTACGAAGCGCACACCACTTACGGTGTGATCGGTGTCAAGGTTTGGATCTTCAAGGGTGAGGTCATTGGTGGCCGCCAAGAAGAACTCAAGCCGGTCGCACCTGCGCCTCGCAAAAAAGCTGCTAAGTAAGGAGTACGCACATGTTGCAACCTAAGCGTACGAAGTTCCGCAAGCAAATGACTGGCCACAACCGTGGCCTGGCACATCGCGGAAGCAAGGTCAGCTTCGGTGAGTTCGCCCTCAAGGCAACTGGCCGTGGCCGCCTGACTGCTCGTCAGATCGAGGCCGCTCGTCGTGCTCTCACCCGTCACGTAAAACGCGGCGGCAAGATCTGGATTCGCGTGTTCCCTGACAAGCCGGTTACCAAAAAGCCCCTGGAAGTACGTATGGGTAAAGGTAAGGGTGGCGTCGAGTACTGGGTAGCCCAGATTCAACCGGGCAAGGTCCTGTATGAGATTGAAGGTGTTTCTGAGGTGCTGGCGCGTGAGGCTTTTGCTCTCGCTGCAGCCAAGCTGCCGATCGAGACCACCTTTGTTAAGCGGACGGTGATGTGATGAAAGCGACCGAACTTCGTGAGAAAACCGCGCAACAGCTGAACGAGCAACTGCTCGGCCTGCTGCGCGACCAGTTCAATCTGCGTATGCAGAAAGCAACTGGTCAGCTGGGGCAGTCCCACCTGCTCAAGCAAGTGAAGCGCGACATCGCTCGCGTCAAGACTGTGCTCAACCAGCAGGCAGGTAAGTGATCATGGCTGAAGCCCAGAAGACAGTCCGTACGCTGACCGGCCGTGTTGTCAGCGACAAGATGGACAAAACCATTACCGTAATGATCGAGCGTCGCGTTAAGCACCCGATCTACGGCAAGTACGTGAAGCGTTCGACCAAACTGCACGCCCACGACGAAAGCAATCAGTGCCGCATTGGTGACCTGGTCACCATTAGCGAAACCCGTCCGCTGGCTAAAACCAAGGCTTGGGCCCTGGTAGAAGTCATCGAGCGCGCTGTTGACGTTTGAGGTGAGGAACCATGATTCAGACTCAATCCATGCTCGATGTGGCCGATAACAGCGGTGCACGCCGTGTCATGTGCATCAAGGTGCTGGGTGGTTCGCATCGCCGCTACGCCGGCATTGGCGACATCATCAAGGTCACCGTCAAGGAAGCGATTCCGCGCGGCAAGGTCAAGAAAGGCCAGGTAATGACCGCTGTAGTAGTGCGTACCAAGCACGGTGTTCGCCGTCCTGACGGCTCGATCATCCGTTTTGACGGTAATGCTGCTGTTCTGCTGAACAACAAGCAGGAGCCCATTGGTACTCGTATCTTCGGCCCGGTGACCCGTGAACTTCGTTCTGAAAAGTTCATGAAGATCGTGTCGCTCGCACCCGAAGTGCTCTAAGGAGAAGCCGTCATGCAAAAGATTCGTCGTGATGACGAGATCATCGTGATCGCCGGCAAAGACAAGGGCAAGCGTGGCAAGGTGCTTAAGGTGCTGGCTGACGACCGTCTGGTCGTTGGCGGCATCAACATGATCAAGCGCCATACCAAGCCGAACCCGATGTCGGGCGTTCAGGGCGGTATCGTCGAGAAGGAGGCGCCGCTGCATGCCTCTAACGTGGCCATTTTCAATGCTGAAACCAACAAGGCTGATCGCGTTGGTTTCAAAGTGGAAGATGGCAAAAAAATTCGTGTCTTCAAGTCGACCCAAAAGCCGGTTGATGCTTGAGCACTGCTAGGTAGAACACCATGGCACGACTAAAAGAGATTTACCGGAACACCATCGCTCCGAAGCTGAAGGAAGACCTGAAGCTGAGCAACGTGATGGAAATTCCGCGCGTTACCAAAATCACCCTGAACATGGGTCTGGGCGAAGCGATCGGTGACAAGAAAGTCATCGAGCACGCAGTGGCTGACCTTGAGAAGATCACTGGTCAGAAGCCGGTCGTCACCTTTGCTCGCAAGTCGATTGCAGGCTTCAAGGTGCGTGAAGGCTGGCCGATCGGTGTCAAGGTCACCCTGCGTGGCGACCGTATGTACGAATTCCTGGATCGTCTGGTTTCGATCTCCCTGCCGCGCGTGCGTGACTTCCGCGGCCTGAATGCCAAGTCCTTCGATGGTCGTGGCAACTACAGCATGGGTGTCAAAGAGCAGATCATCTTCCCGGAAATCGATTACGACAAGATCGATGCTCTGCGTGGCCTGGATATCACCCTGACCACCACTGCCCGTAACGATGATGAGGGTCGCGCGCTGCTGCGTGCCTTCAACTTCCCGTTCCGTAACTGAGGACCAGGATATGGCCAAGCAAAGCATGAAGAACCGCGAGCTGAAGCGTCAGCTCACGGTAGCCAAGTACGCTAAAAAGCGTGCCGAGCTGAAAGCGATCATCGCCAATCCGAACACCTCGGCTGAACAGCGCTGGGAAGCTCAGGTTGCCCTGCAGAAGCAGCCGCGTGATGCTTCGGCATCCCGTCTGCGCAACCGTTGCCGCATCACGGGTCGTCCGCACGGTGTTTACCGTAAGTTCGGTCTGAGCCGTAACAAGCTGCGTGAAGCTGCCATGCGTGGTGATGTACCGGGTCTGGTCAAGGCCAGCTGGTAATCGCTTTTCGCCCTGCGCTTTTGGTGGGGTGTTGCGTTTCAATGAATCAAGCCCCTTATGGGGCTTGATTCATTTTTGATCGGTCACTAGAATGACCGGCTCTTCCGAGTCTGCGTTTTGCGATCCGGGGATCGTGGCTGCAAAGCCTTTTTTTGTATTTAGGAGCAACTAGCCCATGAGTATGCAGGACCCGTTAGCGGACATGCTAACTCGTATCCGTAATGCCCAGATGGCTGAAAAGTCCGTCGTAAGCATGCCGTCTTCCAAGTTGAAGGTGGCTGTTGCCAATGTTCTGCTGAACGAAGGCTACATTTCGGGTTTTCAGGTCAACAGCGACACCAAGGCGCTGCTGTCCATCGAGCTGAAGTATTTCGAAGGCCGTCCGGTCATTGAAGAGCTCAAGCGTGTGAGTCGTCCTGGCCTGCGCCAGTACAAGTCTGTTGATCAGCTGCCGAAAGTACGTGGCGGCCTGGGTGTTTCGATCGTTTCCACCAACAAGGGTGTGATGACTGATCGTGCGGCCCGTGCTGCTGGTGTTGGTGGCGAAGTGCTCTGCACTGTGTTCTAAGGGGAATAGGCATGTCTCGCGTTGCTAAAAACCCTGTCAAGCTGCCCGCTGGCGTCGAAATCAAGATGGTCGGTCAGCAGCTGTCGGTGAAAGGCGCCAAGGGCGCTCTCGAGCTGAATGTTCATCCTTCCGTTGAAGTGCTGCAGGAAGATGGTGAGCTGCGTTTTGCTGCCCGTAATGGTGATCAGCAGAACAAGGCCATGGCCGGTACTACCCGTGCTCTGGTCAACAATATGGTCATCGGCGTCAGCCAGGGCTTCGAGCGTAAGCTGCAGCTGGTTGGTGTTGGTTACAAGGCGCAGGCCAAAGGCGAGGTGTTGAACCTTGCGCTGGGCTTCTCGCATCCGATCGACTATCAACTGCCGCAAGGTGTTACCGCTGAAACTCCGAGCCAGACCGATATCCTGATCAAGGGTATCGACAAGCAGCTGGTCGGTCAGGTGGCTGCCGAAATTCGCGACTTCCGTCCGCCGGAGCCTTACAAAGGCAAGGGTGTGCGTTACGCCGACGAAGTCGTCCGTCGTAAAGAAGCTAAGAAGAAGTAGGGCATAGCAAATGAGCGTAAAGAAAGAAACTCGTCTGCGTCGCGCTCGCAAGGCACGCCTGAAAATGCGCGAGCTGGAAGCCGTACGCCTCTGCGTGTACCGCTCTTCCCAGCATATCTACGCCCAGGTCGTTTCGGCCGACGGCGCCAAAGTATTGGTCAGCGCCTCTACTGTGGAAAAAGACCTGCGTAGCGGTGCCACTGGCAACGTTGAAGCGGCCAAGAAGGTCGGTCTGCTGGTTGCCGAGCGTGCAAAAGCCGCTGGCATCACCCAGGTTGCATTCGATCGTTCTGGCTTCAAGTACCACGGCCGTGTGAAAGCGCTGGCCGATGCTGCTCGTGAAGGCGGGCTGGAGTTCTAAGTTATGGCAAATAACGAGCAAAAGCGCGATCGCGGTAACCGTGACGATGCCCAGAGCGATGGCTACACCGAGAAGCTGGTGCAGGTTAATCGTGTTGCTAAGACCGTCAAGGGCGGCCGTATCTTCACTTTCACCGCGTTGACAGTGGTGGGTGATGGCAACGGTCGCGTTGGTTTCGGTCGTGGCAAGTCCCGCGAAGTTCCTGCTGCCATCCAGAAGGCGATGGAAGCTGCGCGTCGTAATATGATCCAGGTCGATCTGAACGGTACTACCCTGCAGTACCCGATCAAGTCTGCACATGGCGCCTCCAAGGTGTACATGCAGCCGGCTTCCGAGGGTACCGGTATCATTGCTGGCGGCGCTATGCGTGCCGTGCTGGAAGTGGCTGGTGTGCAGAACGTTCTGGCTAAGTGCTATGGCTCCACCAATCCGGTGAACGTGGTTTATGCAACCTTCGAAGGTCTGAAGGGTATGCAGTCTCCGTCATCCGTGGCTGCCAAGCGTGGTAAGAGTGTCGAGGAGATTCTCTAATCATGGCTAACACCGTCAAAGTGACGCTGATCAAAAGCGTCAACGGCCGTCTGGCCAATCACAAAGCCTGCGTCAAAGGCCTCGGCCTGCGTCGTATCGGTCATACCGTTGAGGTTCAGGATACTCCTGAAAATCGCGGCATGATCAACAAGGCTTACTACCTGCTGCGTGTGGAGGGTTAAGCCATGCAACTGAACGATCTGCGTTCTGCGCCGGGTGCCCGTCGCGAGAAGCTGCGTCCGGGTCGTGGTATCGGTAGCGGCCTGGGTAAAACCGGTGGTCGCGGTCACAAGGGCCAGACTTCTCGCTCCGGTGGCACCATTGCTCCCGGCTTCGAGGGCGGTCAGCAGCCTCTGCACCGTCGTCTGCCGAAGTTCGGTTTCGTCTCGCTGAAAGCCATGGATCGCGCTGAAGTGCGCACGTCCGAACTGGCTAAAGTGCAGGGCGACATCGTGACTCTGCAGGCGCTGAAAGATGCCAACGTCATCAATCACAACGTACAGCGCGTAAAAGTTATGCTGTCCGGTGCGGTTGCTCGTGCGCTGACTCTGCAAGGTATCGCTGTCACCAAAGGTGCCCGCGAAGCCATCATCGCTGCTGGCGGTAAAGTCGAGGACTAAATGGCTAAGCAAGGTGCTCTCTCTTCGTTGAGCGGTGGTGGGCTGTCTGAGCTCTGGGGTCGTCTGCGTTTCCTGTTCCTGGCGATTATCGTCTATCGAATAGGTGCGCATATCCCTGTGCCTGGCATCAACCCGGATCGTCTCGCGGAACTGTTCCGACAGAATGAGGGGACCATTCTTAGCCTGTTCAACATGTTTTCCGGTGGTGCGCTGGAGCGCATGAGCATCTTTGCGCTGGGGATCATGCCGTACATTTCGGCGTCGATCATCATGCAGCTCATGACGGCTGTTAGTCCGCAGCTGGAGCAGTTGAAGAAGGAAGGTGAAGCTGGCCGTCGCAAGATCAGCCAGTACACTCGCTACGGCACGCTCGTCCTGGCGTTCATTCAGGCTATCGGCATGTCCGTTGGTCTGGCGAGCCAGGGCGTGGCGTTCGCCACTGATTTCGGCTTCCACTTCGTGGCCGTCACCACCTTTGTTTCGGGTGCGATGTTCATGATGTGGCTGGGTGAGCAGATGACTGAGCGCGGTATCGGCAATGGCATTTCGATGCTGATCTTTGCGGGTATCGTGGCGGGTCTTCCGTCGGCAATCGGGCAGTCTTTCGAGTCTGCTCGCCAGGGCGATATCAACATTTTCGCTCTCATTGCCATCGGTCTGCTTGCTGTGGCGATCATCGGTTTTGTGGTGTTCATAGAGCGTGGTCAGCGTCGCATTGCGGTGCACTACGCGAAGCGTCAGCAGGGCCGCAAGGTTTTTGCTGCGCAGACCAGTCACTTGCCGTTGAAAGTCAATATGGCTGGTGTCATCCCGGCGATTTTCGCCAGCAGTATTCTGCTGTTCCCGGCTTCGCTGGGTTCGTGGTTTGGTCAGTCCGAGGGTTTGGGCTGGTTGCAGGATATTTCCCAGGCAATTGCTCCGGGGCAGCCATTGAACATTCTGCTGTTTAGTGCAGGGATCATCTTCTTCTGCTTCTTCTATACAGCGTTGATGTTCAACCCGAAAGACGTAGCGGAAAACCTGAAGAAGTCCGGTGCCTTTATTCCGGGTATCCGTCCCGGTGAGCAGTCGGCGCGCTATATCGATGGCGTTCTGACCCGCTTGACCATGTTCGGTGCTCTGTACATGACGGCTGTTTGTCTGCTTCCCCAGTTCCTGGTGGTGTCGGCAAATGTACCGTTTTACCTTGGCGGGACCTCGTTGCTGATCGTGGTCGTGGTTGTGATGGACTTTATGGCCCAAGTACAATCGCACCTCGTTTCGCACCAGTACGATTCCCTGATGAAGAAAGCCAACCTGAAGGGCTACGGCAGCGGCATGCTCCGCTGACCTGGTGCCGTAAGGTTCGAGGAGTTACTGATGAAAGTTCGTGCATCGGTCAAGAAGATGTGCCGTAACTGCAAGATTATCCGTCGCGAAGGTGTCGTGCGGGTGATCTGCAGCGCGGAGCCGCGTCACAAGCAGCGCCAAGGCTGAGTGTGAGTCACGCGTAATGAACCCGGCAGCTAGTGCGCTGCCGGGTTGATTCTTTGTTATTACAGCGCTAATATCGCGCGCCCTATTTCTTGGCTTCCAGGGCGTGGGTAGCTGTCAATTGGAGTTTCACTGAATGGCCCGTATTGCAGGCGTCAACATTCCGGATAACAAGCACACTGTTATCTCGCTGACCTATATCTACGGTGTTGGTCGCACCACTGCACAGAAAATTTGTGCAGCCACCGGCGTCAATCCGGCGGCAAAGATCAAGGATCTGACTGACGAGCAGATCGAACAGCTGCGTGGCGAAGTTGCCAAGCTCACTACTGAAGGTGATCTGCGCCGCGAGCTGAACATGAACATCAAGCGTCTGATGGACCTGGGCTGCTATCGCGGTCTGCGTCACCGTCGTGGCTTGCCGGTTCGTGGTCAGCGTACCAAGACCAACGCCCGTACCCGTAAGGGTCCGCGCAAGCCGATCCGCAAGTAATTGCGCCCGCGAATCGACAGGAATTAAGTCATGGCTAAGCCAGCTGCTCGTACTCGTAAAAAAGTCAAAAAGACAGTGGTGGATGGGATCGCCCATATCCACGCTTCTTTCAACAATACCATCGTGACCATCACTGACCGTCAGGGTAACGCCCTGTCCTGGGCTACCTCGGGTGGTTCGGGTTTCCGTGGTTCCCGTAAGAGCACTCCGTTCGCTGCTCAGGTGGCTGCTGAGCGCGCCGGTCAGGCAGCTCTGGAATACGGTCTGAAGAACCTCGACGTAAACGTCAAGGGCCCGGGCCCTGGTCGCGAATCCGCTGTGCGTGCTCTTAACGCTTGCGGCTACAAAATCGCCAGCATCACCGACGTGACGCCTATCCCGCACAACGGGTGCCGTCCGCCGAAGAAGCGTCGCGTGTAATAGGAGACAGTGAAGAATGGCTCGTTACATTGGTCCCAAGTGCAAACTGTCTCGTCGTGAAGGCACCGATCTCTTCCTGAAGAGTGGTGCTCGCGCGCTTGAATCTAAGTGCAACATCGAATCCGTTCCCGGTCAGCATGGTGCCCGTCGCGGCCGTCTGTCCGACTACGGTCTGCAGCTGCGTGAGAAGCAGAAAGTTCGTCGTATCTACGGCGTGCTGGAGCGTCAGTTCAGCAGCTACTACAAAGAAGCTGCCCGTCGTAAGGGCGCTACCGGCGAAAACCTGCTGCAGCTGCTCGAGTGCCGCCTGGATAACGTGGTCTATCGCATGGGCTTCGGCTCCACGCGTGCCGAGTCCCGCCAGCTGGTTTCGCACAAGAGCATTACTGTTAACGGTCAAACCGTAAACATCCCGTCTTACCAGGTTAAAGCTGGTGATGTCGTGGCTATTCGCGAAAAGGCCAAGAACCAGCTGCGCATTGCGCAGGCTCTTGAGCTGTGCGCCCAGCGCGGTCGCGTTGAGTGGGTCGAAGTAGACGCAGAGAAGAAGTCCGGCGTGTTCAAGAGCGTTCCGGCACGTACTGATCTGTCCGCCGACATCAACGAAAACCTGATTGTCGAGCTCTACTCCAAGTAAGGGCTAGAAAATAGGTGCATCCATGCAGAGTTCGGTAAATGAGTTTCTGACCCCCCGTCACATTGATGTGCAGGTGGTCAGCCCGACCCGCGCCAAGATCACGCTCGAGCCTCTCGAGCGTGGCTTCGGCCATACCCTGGGCAACGCGCTGCGTCGCATCCTGTTGTCCTCCATGCCTGGCTGTGCAGTAGTCGAGGCCGAAATCGACGGCGTACTCCATGAGTACAGTGCCATCGAAGGTGTTCAGGAAGACGTCATTGAAATCCTGCTCAACCTGAAAGGTCTGGCTATCAAGCTGCACGGCCGTGATGAAGTTACGCTGAACCTTTCCAAGAAAGGTGCTGGCGTGGTCACTGCCGCCGATATTCAGCTGGATCACGATGTCGAAATCGTCAATGGCGATCACGTAATCGCGCATCTGGCGGACAACGGTGCTCTGAACATGAAGCTCAAGGTGGCTCGTGGTCGCGGCTATGAGCCGGCTGACGCGCGCCAGAGCGATGAAGATGAAAGCCGCAGCATTGGTCGCTTGCAGCTGGACGCTTCCTTCAGCCCGGTCCGTCGTGTGGCTTACGTGGTGGAAAACGCCCGCGTCGAGCAACGCACCAACCTGGACAAGCTGGTCATTGATCTGGAGACCAACGGTACCCTGGATCCCGAAGAGGCGATTCGCCGTACTGCAACCATCCTGCAACAGCAGCTGGCTGCATTCGTCGACCTCAAGGGCGAGGCCGCACCTGCTCCGGAGCCGGAAGGCGACGAGATCGATCCGATCCTGTTGCGCCCGGTTGATGACCTGGAACTGACCGTTCGTTCGGCCAACTGCCTCAAGGCAGAAAACATTTACTACATCGGCGACCTGATTCAGCGCACCGAAGTAGAACTGTTGAAAACGCCGAACCTGGGCAAGAAGTCCCTGACTGAGATCAAGGATGTTCTGGCCTCTCGCGGTCTGTCCCTCGGTATGCGCCTCGACAACTGGCCGCCGGCAAGTCTGAAGAAAGACGATAAGGCGACTGCCTGATCGTCATCATCACCGAACGTGAGTTTGGTAAGGAATTGAACCATGCGTCATCGTAAAAGTGGCCGTCACCTCAGCCGCACCAGCGCTCACCGCAAGGCCATGTTCCAGAACATGGCGGTATCGCTGTTCGAGCACGAGCTGATCAAAACTACTCTGCCGAAAGCCAAGGAGCTGCGTCGCGTTGCCGAGCCGCTGATCACCCTGGCCAAGGTAGACAGCGTTGCTAACCGTCGTCTGGCTTTCGACCGTACTCGTTCGAAAGCCATCGTCGGCAAGCTGTTCAACGATCTGGGCAAGCGCTACGCCACCCGTCAGGGCGGTTACCTGCGTATTCTCAAGTGCGGTTTCCGCGCTGGTGACAACGCCCCGATGGCTTATGTTGAGCTGGTTGACCGCAAGGTCGGCGGTGAAGCAGTAAGCGCTGAATAAGGCTGTCTGTTGCGCAAAAAACCGAGCCTAGTGCTCGGTTTTTTGTTTTCTGCTGTTTGTTTCTCGCTTTGTCTTGGGGTTCCTGCATGAATTAAATATCGAACGCAGGCGTTCGATATTGTGTTCGTTTTTTTGCATCGGGTAAGGTCGCCAGCATGTCCGGCACTGACCGTACGGCTCCCAATAACAACAATGGCTTTAATCATGTCCGAACCCTCCGCGCTTTCTCTGATTCCTCCCGCTGTCGTGCTGCTCCTGGCGATTACCTTGCGTCGTCCGATCCTGGCACTGGTGTGTGGCGCTGCCAGTGGCTTGCTACTGCTCTCACCGCAAAACGCCTTGAGCGGGTTTGCCGAGATATCGCTCAAGGTCATGCAGGATGAGACCATTGGTTGGCTGATCCTGGTATGCGGGAGTTTTGGTGCGTTGATTGCGCTGCTGGTGCGTACAGGGGGCGCGCTGGCTTTCGGGCGCGCGGCGGTCAAGGTTGCGCGCGGGCGGCGCTCTTCCCTGTTGATGACGTTCGCGCTGGGCGTGGTCATTTTCGTCGATGACTACCTCAATGCGCTGACCGTGGGTGAAACCATGAAGCGGGTAACCGACCGCTTCAAGGTGTCACGGGAAATGCTCGCCTACGTGGTCGACTCTACGGCAGCACCGATTTGCGTACTGGTGCCCCTGTCGACATGGGCGGTGTTCTTCGGTGGTTTGCTGGAGAACAACGGTATAGCCGGCCAGGGCCAAGGTATCAGCGTGTACATGCAGGCCATCCCTTACATGCTGTACGCCTGGTTTGCCGTGTTGCTGGTGTTGTTGGTTGCTGCGGGGCTGTTTCCGGCCATAGGCCCAATGCGTAAGGCCGAATCGCTTGCGCGCCATGGTTCTGCCGGAGCCATGCATGTCGGAGAGTTGCAGCCTGAACACAACTTCGCCATGCGCTCGCTGGAGCAGGAGTTTGAGCAGTCCGATAAGGAAGGCGGCAAGCTCTATAACTTTCTGCTGCCGTTGCTCATGCTGGTGGGTTTTACCCTGTATTTCGATATCGATGTATGGATGGGTATGCTTGCCACCCTGCTGGTCACGGTACCTTTCTACATGGCGCAGCGGCTGATGCCGCTTAATGAAATGCTTGAGCAGATGGTCGATGGTTTCAAAACCATGCTGCCGGCTATCGGTATCTGCATCGCAGCCTTTATCTTCAAGGATGTGTGCGATCAGTTGCAGTTGCCGCAGTACGTCGTTAATAGCATGCGCCCGTACATGAGCCCGCAAATGCTGCCGGCCATGGTCTTTCTGACTATGGCGGTGCTGTCCTTTGCCACGGGGTCGTCCTGGGGCATCTTTGCCGTCACCATCCCCATCGTCATGCCGTTGGCCTATGCGCTGGATGCCAATATCCCGCTGGTGATTGGTGCACTGATGTCGGCATCCGCCTTCGGCAGCCAGGCCTGTTTTTACAGTGACTCTACGGTATTGGCCGCACAGGGGGCAGGTTGTGACTTGATCAGCCACGCGGTTACCCAACTACCCTATACCTTGCTGGCGGCCAGCTTGGCCTTCATCGGCTTCATTCTGGTGGCCTGAGATCCTGGATGCTTTTGCTTGACCGGTTGCCGTGGGCGGCGGAGCATGCGGTATTGTCGCCTGTAACTGAATCAAAGGAGTTCCTGCAATGAAAGGTCATGCCGAGGTGGTTGCCTACCTGAAAACCCTGCTCAAGGGTGAGCTGGCTGCACGCGATCAGTATTTCGTGCACTCCCGCTACTATCAGGATTGGGGGTTGAGCAAGCTGTTTGAGCGAATCAACCATGAAATGGAAGAGGAAACCCAGCACGCCGATGCGTTGTTGCAGCGGATCCTTTTTCTGGAGGGCGTTCCGGACATGACGCCGAACGCCTTTACCTTCGGCAAGGATGTCGAGGAGATGTTCCGCCTCGATTTGGCGGTGGAGTATGAAGTGCGTGCAGCCCTGGCCAAAGGCATCGCACTTTGCGAGCAGCATGGTGACTATGTCAGTCGCGATGTGTTGGCCGCGCAATTGAAGGACACCGAGGAAGACCATGCCTATTGGCTGGAAACGCAGCTCGGTCTGATTGCTCGGGTTGGCTTGCAGAACTACCTGCAAAGTCAGATGTAAGCTGTCGGTTACAGCGATGATCAAAAAGCCAGAGCGGAGAGAATCCGCTCTGGCTTTTTTATGGAGGCGACTGCCGTCTGTCTCTGCCTCAGGCCCGGTCTCTTTCCAGCAATGGCTTGAGGAAGCGCCCGGTATGCGACTGTGGCATGTTGGCGACTTCCTCCGGCGTGCCGCAGGCAATGATCTGCCCGCCACGTGAGCCGCCTTCGGGGCCGAGGTCGACCAGCCAGTCGGCTGTCTTGATGACGTCCAGATTGTGCTCGATGACCACTACCGTGTTGCCGTGGTCGCGCAGGCGGTGCAGGACATCGAGTAGCTGCTGGATATCGGCGAAGTGCAGGCCGGTGGTGGGCTCGTCGAGGATGTACAGGGTCTTGCCGGTATCGCGCTTGGACAGTTCGCGGGATAGCTTGACGCGTTGCGCCTCGCCGCCGGACAGGGTGGTCGCGCTCTGTCCCAGCTTGATGTAGGAAAGCCCTACGTCGATCAGCGTCTGCAGCTTGCGGGCGATCGCCGGCACTGCATCGAAAAACGTCCGGGCATCTTCGATGGTCATGTCGAGGATCTCGGTGATGTTCTTGCCCTTGTACTTCACTTCGAGGGTTTCACGGTTGTAGCGCTTGCCCTTGCACACGTCGCAGGGTACGTAGATGTCCGGCAGGAAGTGCATTTCTACCTTGATCACACCGTCACCCTGGCAGGCCTCGCAGCGTCCGCCCTTGACGTTGAAGCTGAAGCGTCCCGGGCCATAGCCGCGTGCACGCGACTCGGGTACCCCGGCGAATAGTTCGCGGATCGGTGTGAACAGCCCGGTGTAGGTTGCCGGGTTGGAGCGCGGGGTGCGACCGATCGGGCTCTGATCGATATCCACCACCTTGTCGAGGTGTTGCAGGCCGTCAAAGCTGTCGTAGGGCGCGACTTCCAGGCTGGTCGCGCCATTGAGGGCGGTGGCGGTGATTGGGAACAACGTGTTGTTGATCAGTGTCGACTTGCCCGATCCAGAGACCCCGGTGATGCAGGTGAGCAGGCCGACTGGTACTTCGAGGTTGACCTTCTGCAGATTGTTGCCGCGGGCGCCCTTGAGTTTGAGCAGGCGCTTGCGATCAATCGGCGTGCGTTGCTGCGGGTAACGGATTTTCTCGCGGCCAGACAGGTATTTGCCGGTCAGTGAGTCGGGATGATTCATGACCTGTTCAGGTGTGCCCTCAGCCACCACGCGGCCGCCATGCACGCCGGCGCCCGGGCCGATATCCACCACGTAGTCGGCCAGACGTATGGCGTCCTCGTCGTGCTCGACGACGATTACCGTGTTGCCGAGGTTGCGCAGGTGGGTGAGGGTGGCCAGCAGGCGCTCATTGTCGCGCTGGTGCAGGCCGATGGAGGGTTCGTCGAGGATGTACATCACGCCGACCAGGCCGGCACCAATCTGGCTGGCCAGGCGGATACGCTGGGCTTCGCCGCCGGACAGGGTGTCGGCGCTGCGGTCCAGGGTCAGATAGTCCAGGCCGACATTGACCAGGAACTGCAGGCGCTCGCGAATTTCCTTGAGGATTTTGGCGGCGATCTCGCCGCGTCGGCCGGGCATGCTGAGTTCAGCAAAATAGTTGCAGGCATCGCCGACCGGCAGGGCGGTCACCGCCGGCAGCGTTTTCTCGCCAACCCAGACATGTCGCGCTTCGCGACGCAGGCGTGTGCCGTGGCAGGCCGGGCAGGGCTGGGTGCTGAGGAAGCGTGCCAGCTCTTCGCGCACGCTGTTGGATTCGGTTTCCCGATAGCGGCGCTCCAAGTTGGGAATGATGCCTTCGAACGGGTGGGAGCGTTTGACGATATCGCCACGGTCGTTCAGGTACTTGAAGTCGATATTCTGGCTAGCGCTGCCGAACAGGATGACTTTCTGATGCGCAGCGGACAGCTCGTCGAAAGGCTCCTCCAGGCTGAAACCATAGTGTCCGGCCAGTGAGCCGAGCATCTGGAAGTAGTAAACGTTGCGTCGGTCCCAGCCGCGGATGGCGCCTTCAGCCAGGGTCAGTTCACCATTGACCAGGCGCTTGGCATCGAAAAACTGCTTTACACCCAGGCCGTCGCAGCTTGGGCAGGCGCCCGCCGGGTTGTTGAAGGAAAACAGCTTGGGTTCCAGTTCGCTGATCGAGTGGCCGCAGTGCGGGCAGGCAAAGCGTGCCGAGAAGATGATCTCGTCGCCGTCCTCGCCATCCATGGGTGCCAGCAAGGCAATGCCATCGGCCAGCTTGAGAGCGGTTTCGAAAGATTCGGCTAGACGCTGCTGCAGGTCGCTGCGTACCTTGAAGCGATCCACTACCACGTCGATGCTGTGCTTCTTCTGCTTGTCCAGCTTGGGCAGTTCGTCGAGTTCGTAGAGGCTGCCGTTGATCCGTGCGCGAACGAAACCCTGGGCGCGCAGCTCCTCGAAGAGCGCCAGATGTTCGCCTTTGCGCTCGCGTATCACCGGGGCCAGCAACATGCGCTTGCTGCCTTCGGGCAGAGCCAGCGCCTGGTCGACCATCTGGCTGACGGTTTGCGCCTCCAGCGGGACGTCATGCTCCGGGCAGCGTGGCGTGCCGGCGCGGGCATACAGCAGGCGCAGGTAGTCGTAGATCTCGGTGATGGTGCCGACGGTCGAACGCGGATTGTGCGAGGTGGATTTCTGCTCGATGGAAATGGCTGGCGACAGCCCCTCGATGGTATCGACATCGGGTTTTTCCATCATCGACAGGAACTGCCGGGCATAGGCCGACAACGATTCCACATAGCGGCGTTGGCCTTCGGCGTACAGCGTATCGAACGCCAGCGACGATTTGCCCGAGCCGGATAGCCCGGTGATGACGATCAGTTTGTCGCGCGGCAGGGTCAGGTCGATGTTCTTCAGGTTGTGGGTGCGCGCCCCACGAATCAGGATCTGGTCCACGGCGTGCCTCGAGGCAGTGCGTAAACGCCGCAGTATACGGGGCTGCCCGGGGCTGCGGCAAAGCGCGCGCCTGTGCCGGCGTGCCGGCTGCTGGTAGAATCGCCGGCTTGTTGAATTGGGGTGCAATCATGCAGGACAACAGCCACAGCGAGCGCATGAGCGCGGGAGAGCGCCGGGCAGCCGGCAGTCTGGCCCTGGTATTCGCCTTCCGCATGCTCGGCATGTTTATGGTGTTGCCGGTCCTGGCTACCTACGGCATGGAGCTGCACGATGCGACGCCTGCCTTGATCGGCTTGGCCATTGGCGCCTACGGACTGACCCAGGCCGTGTTGCAGATCCCTTTCGGCATGCTCTCCGATCGCTGGGGCCGCCTGCCGGTGATCTATGCCGGCTTGTTGGTGTTTGCCGCCGGCGCCGCGCTGGCCGCCACAGCCGACTCCATCTGGGGGGTGATCGCCGGGCGCGTGCTGCAGGGCGCCGGGGCGATTTCCGCGGCGGTAATGGCCCTGCTCTCTGACCTGACCCGCGAGCAGCACCGTACCAAGGCCATGGCGATGATCGGTATGAGTATTGGCCTGTCCTTCGCTGTGGCCATGGTGTTGGGCCCCTTGCTGACGCGAGCATTCGGCCTGTCCGGATTGTTCTGGAGCACTGCCGGGATGGCCTTACTGGGTATGCTGATCATCGCCTGGCTGGTGCCGCGTGCACCGCGTGCCTTGCAGCATCGTGAGTCGGCCGTGGCGCGGGGCTCGCTGTGGCCGGCGTTGCGTCATGGCGAATTGCTGCGCCTGGATATGGGGATATTCAGTCTGCACGCGTTGCTCATGGCCAGTTTCGTGGCTCTGCCGCTGGCGTTGGTGGAACAGGGAGGCTTGCCGCGCGACGAGCACTGGTGGGTCTACCTGGGGGCCTTGCTGGTCGGCTTTTTCGGCATGCTGCCGTTCATCATCTATGGCGAGAAGCGCCGGCAGATGAAGCGCGTGTTGTTGGCGGCGATCTGTCTGCTGTTGTTCTGCGAGGTGTATTTCCTGCTGTGGGGTAACAGTCTGTGGATGCTGGTGCTGGGCTTCGTGCTGTTCTTTACGGCTTTCAACCTGCTGGAGGCGTCGTTGCCCTCGCTGGTCAGTAAGGTGGCACCGGCTGCGGGCAAGGGCACCGCGATGGGCGTGTATGCCACCAGCCAGTTTCTCGGTGCGGCGCTGGGCGGTATCGCGGGTGGCTGGTTGTTCCAACAATACGGCGTGCAGGGGGTGTTTCTCGGCTGTGCGCTGATGGCGCTTCTATGGCTGGGCTTTGCTGTTACTATGCGCGAACCGCCTTATGTCACCAGCCTGCGCCTGCCCCTGAGTGCCGGGGCACTTGCCGATGCGGGGCTGGCCGAGCGTTTGCTGGCAGTGCCCGGGGTGGCGGATGCCGTGGTGGTGGCCGAAGAGGCTGCCCTGTATGTGAAAGTCGATACCCAACAATTGGACCGCACGTCCCTTGAGCGCCTGGTTGAGCAACCTGGCCCGGCGGCGTGCTGAAGCCTAGGAGAACGTTATGGCCCGTGGGGTTAACAAAGTCATTCTGCTCGGGAACGTCGGTGGCGATCCGGAAACCCGCTACCTGCCTAACGGCAACGCAGTAACCAACATTACCCTGGCGACCAGCGATAGCTGGACCGACAAGCAGAGCGGTCAGAAGCAGGAACGTACCGAATGGCACCGTGTGGTGTTCTTCGGCAAGCTGGCGGAAATCGCTGGCGAATATCTGCGCAAAGGTTCGCAAGTCTACGTCGAAGGGCGCCTGCAGACCCGCGAGTGGGAAAAGGATGGCGTCAAGCGCTATACCACCGAGATCGTGGTCGATATGAACGGGCAGATGCAGCTGCTCGGCGGTCGCGGCGGCAATGCCGGTGATGAAGCGCCTCGTGCCCCGCGTCCGGCGCGCGAAGCTCAGCCGGCTGCCGCACGTCCGGCTCCGCAGCCAGCGGCGCAACCCGCCGCCGACTACGACAGCTTTGACGATGACATTCCGTTCTGAGTTGGCTCCTTGCACAATCGTCTGAAAATGCGCCTGGTATTGCTCGGCGGCGGTAACGCCCTGGGGCAGGCGCTGATTCGTCTGGGTGCCGAAGAAGACATCGGCTTCCTTGCGCCGCGCCCTCCCGAGCAGGGTTGGGATAGTGCCAGTCTGACCCAGTTGATCGACGACACGCGTCCGGACGTGCTGGTCAACCTGGCCTACTACGACGACTGGTTTCAGGCCGAGCACCTCGCCGAGTCACGCTGTGTCGCGCAGGAACGAGCCATCGAGCGATTGACCGAGTTGTGCAAGCACCATGCGATCACCCTGCTGCAGCCTTCCAGCTATCGGGTGTTCGATGGCATGCGTGCCACGGCCTATAGCGAGAAGGATGAGGCGCGTCCGCTGGGGGTGCGTGGCCAATCGCTGTGGCGTATCGAACAATGTGTGCGTGCGACCTGCCCGCGCCACGTCCTGCTGCGCTTTGGCTGGTTACTGGATGACTCCCCCCAGGGGCGCCTGGGGCGTTTTCTCAAGCGAGCGGCCAGCGATGCAACCTTGTGGCTGGCGGATGACCGGCGCGGTAATCCGACCCCGGTGGATGACGCCGCCCGGGTGATCCTGGCGGTACTCAAGCAGCTGGACTGCCAGGCGCCACTCTGGGGCACCTATCACTATGGTGGCATCGAGGCGACCAGTTCGTTGGTGCTGGGGCAGACCTTGCTTGGCGAAGCGCGTCAGTTGCGTGCATTGAAGGCCGAGGACGTGCAGGCCCAGGCGCATGCGGCGCGTCCGGATGCCGGTGAAGAGCCTCAGCATGCGGTGCTGGCCTGCAAGAAAATTCTCAATACGTTCGGCATCAAACCACGTGCCTGGCGCGCGGGCCTGCCGGCCCTGCTGGATCGTTACTTCCGACATGACTGATGCGCCTATCCTGATTACCGGCGGAGCCGGCTTTATCGGTTCACACCTGGCCGATCGCCTGCTGGCTGCGGGCTGTCATGTACGCGTGCTGGACAACCTGTCCACCGGTAAGCCGGATAACCTGCAACTGACGCATCCGCGCCTGCACCTGTTGCAGGGCGATGTAGCTGACGCGACCTGTGTGCGTCAGGCGCTGCAAGGCTGTCGAGCAGTGGCGCACCTGGCGGCGGTGGCCTCGGTGCAGGCCTCGGTGGAGGCGCCGGTAGCCACCCACCAAAGCAATTTCATCGGTACGCTGAATGTCTGTGAAGCCATGCGTGAGCAGGGCGTCCGTCGTGTGGTGTTCGCATCCAGTGCGGCGGTCTATGGGCAGAACGGCGAAGGCCAGGCGATCGCCGAGGATACGCCCAAGGCGCCCCTGACACCTTATGCGGCCGACAAGCTGGCTAGCGAGCATTACCTGGACTTTTATGCCCGGCAGCATGCTCTGGAGCCGGCGATCTTTCGTTTCTTCAACATCTATGGCCCACGCCAGGATCCGTCTTCGCCGTATTCCGGGGTGATCAGTATTTTTGCCGAGCGTGCGTTGTCCGGTCGTCCCATCACGGTGTACGGCGATGGTGAGCAGACGCGTGATTTCTTCTATGTCGGCGAGCTGGTCGAGCTGTTGGTGCAGGCTCTGCTGGCCGAGCAGGTGCCATCGGGAGCAGTGAATGTTGGACGCAACCAGGCGGTGAGCCTATTGCAGTTGTTGCAGGCGATCGAGCAGGTGTTGGGGCGCTTGCCAGCGGTCACGCATGTTGCGCCAAGAGCAGGAGATATTCGCCACTCGCGAGCTGATAATCGGCGCCTGCTTGCGCATTACAGCGTGCCGTTGGAGACACCGCTGGTAGACGGTCTGGCCTGTTTGCTCGGGCGTTAAGCAGACATAAAAAAGCGGCGCCGAAGCGCCGCTTGGGGAATGCCCAAAGGACTGTGGTTCAGACCACCGGCACCAAGCGTGGCCGGCTTGCAGCTCCAGGGAGCTGACCATTGAGTGCGCTTTCCGGGGAACGCACGCAATGCATACATGGCCAGGGGCATTGCCGCCCTGGCCATGTTGGAGCGGGGCTTAGAACTTGTAGCCCAGCGCTACCATGTAGACCCACGGATCGACGTCAACATCGACCTTCACTTCGCGGCCACCAAAGCTGGTGGTGCCCGTGGTTTCGATGTCGATGTAACGCACGTGGGCGTTAAACAGCAGGTTGTCAGTCAGCATGTAGTCCATGCCGACCTGGCCAGCCAAGCCCCAGGAGTCATCTAGGTCGAAGCCGCTGAAGCCTTTGCCTTCGGCTGCGCTGGTCAGCTCGGTGTCGAAGAACCAGGTGTAGTTCAGACCCAGGCCGACATAGGGCTGGAAAGCCGAGCTCGAAGCCAGCGGGTAGTACACGGCGCTCAGGGTCGGCGGCAGGTGCTTGATGTCCGCCAGTTTGCCATTCAGGCCGGCAAACGGTCCCGGCATGCCCTTGACGCCTACGCTGTGGCTGAACGGCGTGGCGGCCAGCAGTTCGATACCGACTTTGTCGGTGATCATGTAGGTGCCGGTCAGGCCCAGCTGGGTGTTGCTGTCCAGCGAGGCTTTGGTGCCCGGAACGTCGGTATTCAGTGCGCCAACCCAGATGTCGCTGCTGCTTTCGTGGGGATCAACGGTAACCGCACCGGCGCGAACAATGATGTCGCCAGCCTTGTACGCGTGAGCCAGGGGAGCAGTCAGGGCGATGGCCAGGATGCTGGTGGCGAGCAGTGTTTTTTTCATTGATAACTCCAGTGACTTCCGTAGTCAGGTGGTGGTTCTTACTGGAGCCTATGTTAGGTAGCTTGCTAAAGAGTTTTTTGACTTGGCTCAATGAAGTGGTGCTATGCACCTACAGTTCGTAGGGATAGATCTTCTCGGCGTGCATCTGGTAACCGGCTTGCGCCAGTTCGCTGTCGATGCTTTCCACGCTCAGCGCGCCCTCGATCCAGAAGGGCTGGTAGAGATCGTTCAGCATCACGCCCAGCTCGCTGCGCACGTGGACGATCTGATTGCTGGGCGGCGGTGGCACGTGGATACAGGCGCCGAAGAACGGGACCAGGAGAAACTCGCTGACGCGATTCTGCTCGTCGATATCCAGCGGTACGATGTAGCCCGGTAGTTTGATGTGTTGGCCATGCAGAGCCTTGACCACCGGGGCGTCGATGCCCTGTTGTGTGGCCGCTGGGGCTTGCTCGCCCAGCTCGGCCGCCAACTGTTCCAGGCCGTGCAGGGGCTGAATTTGCAGGGGTTGGGGAGGTGCGTCTGGCGGGATCAGCTCGCTCCAGTTGAGCAAACGGGGTTCGCTAGCCAAGGCCAGACAGGCCAGGCCGGAAAGTAGCAATGCGGGTAACAGGCGCATGGGGCTCTCGCTACAGGCGGATCGACAGGCCATCGGCCAGGGATTGGCGGTAAGCTCGCCAGGCCGGCACACAGCCGATCAGCAGGGCGGCCGCCAGGATAGCGCCGAGCAGCCGCCACTCGTAGCCACTTGGCGCGCTGAGTGGCAGGTACAGGCCGTAGTGGGCCTGCACATAGCTCTGGGCGCCGGCAATGCCCAGGTACAGCAGCAACAAGCCGAGCAGCACCCCGGCCAGGGCCAGGGCGAAGGCCTCGACCACCAGCAGCCCGGCGATATGCCAGGGGCGCGCACCCACCGAGCGCAGGATGGCCATTTCCCGGCGGCGTTCGTTGAGGCTGGTAAGGATGGCCGTGAGCATGCCGATCAGGCCGGTGAGCACGACGAATAGCGAGACTACGAACAGTGCCTTTTCCGCCGTGCCCATCAGACTCCACAGTTCCTGCAGGGCTACGCCGGGCAGGATCGCCAGCAGCGGCTCGCCACGGTATTCGTTGATCTCGCGCTGCAGGCTGAAGGTGGCGATCTTGCTGTTGAGGCCCAGGAGAAATGCAGTGATCTGTTTCGGTTGCAGGTCCATGGCCCGAGCTTGCTCGGCACTGACCTGCGCGGCGCCGCGGGCGGGCATGCCGTTTTGCCAGTCGATATGCAGGGCTTCCATGCCGGCCAGGGAGATATGCAGGGTGCGATCCACCGGGGTACCGGTGCGGGCCAGGATGCCGACCACGCTAAAGGGCTTGTCGTCATGCTTGAGCAGGCTGATACGGGCCACGCCATGCGCCAGGACGATCTGCTCGCCCAGGCCATAATCCAGGGCCTGGGCCACTTCGGCGCCCAGCACTACCTCGAAGGGATCATCAGTGAAGGTGCGGCCCACGCGCAGCTGCAGAGGCTGACTACGGGCGTAGCGGTAGTGTTCGAAGTAGGCCGTGCTGGTGCCCATGACCCGGTAACCGCGGTGCGAATCGCCCAGGGAGATGGGGATGGCCCATTTCACCTGGCGGTGCTCGGCAAAGCGCTCGAAGCTGTCCCAGCGGATATTGTTGGTGGCATTGCCGATGCGAAATACCGAATACAGCAGCAGGTTGATGCTGCCCGAACGCGCGCCGACGATCAGGTCGGTGCCGCTGATGGTATTGGCGAAGCTGGCGCGTGCTTCGCTACGTACCCGTTCTACGGCGAGCAGCAGGCATACCGACAGGGCGATGGCGAATACCGTGAGCAGGGCGGTAAAGCGACGGTTGCCCAGGCTGGCCAGGGCCAGGCGTAGTAAGTACATGGTTAGATCTCCGCCAGTTGAGTGGCGCGGTTCAGCTCGGCCAGCGACAGGCTACGGTCGAAGCGTGGTGCCAGGCTCTGGTCATGGCTGACGAACAGCAGGCTGGAGCCGGCTTCGCGGCATTCGGCGAACAGCAGCTGAAGAAAGGCTGCGCGGGCATCAGCGTCCAGGGCCGAGGTTGGTTCGTCGGCAATCACCAGCTCCGGTTGGCCGATCAGGGCGCGGGCGGCGGCCACCCGCTGCTGCTGGCCGATGGACAGCGCATCGGCGCGTCGTTCAAGCAGATCGGGCTGATCCAGGCCCAGGTGGGCGAGCAGGATGACCGTGGCCTGGTCGACGCTGCCATGGCGTTGGCGGGCCCGCTGCGCACGCAGGCGCGAGAAATGGCAGGGCAGTTGCACGTTCTCGCGTACCGAGAGAAACGGCAGCAGGTTGAACTGCTGGAAGATATAGCCGGTATGGTCAACTCGGAAGCGGTCGCGGGCACCGGCGGAAAGCTGGCTGAGGTTCTGGCCGAGCACCTGAATTTGACCGCGCTGCGGTTTTTGCACGCCGCCGAGCAAGCCCAGCAGGGTGGTCTTGCCACTGCCGCTGGGGCCCTTGAGGAACAGGCTCTCCCCGCGCTGCAGGGTGAAGGCGGGAATGTCCAGCAACTCCGCCTGGCCGGGCCAGGCAAAACCGAGGTCGGACAGTTCTATCAGCGCTTGGCTCATACATTAAACGGCCGGGTTGCCCCGGCCGATCTGCTGGTCGAAAAAGATCAGAAACTAAGGGTGGTCTTGCCCTGGCCAAGCTCCAGGCCCTTCTGGCCGGCGGGGCCGATCAGTTGTACCTGAATTTTCTCCATGCCGGGGAAGGCTTTGAACAGTTCGCTCAGATCAAGTTGTTTCAAGGCGTCTGGCTGCTGGCAGTCGAACTGGTAGTGGGCGTGGATATCGCTGTGCTCGGCGTCGTGGTCATGGGCCGCTTCGGCATCGCCGTGCTGATGCTTCTGGTCGTGCGGGTTGTGCGCCTGCTCGGCAGCCAATAACGGGCTTTCCAGCGTGTGGCTGGCCAGGCTGCAGTCTCCACTGCTCAGGCCCAGCAGGGTCTGGGGTGCTTGCAGCTGGTGCTGCAGGGCGGACACCTTGGCCCTGTCGGCGGCGCTTTTCGCGGCATGCTCGAAGCCGAGCAGGTTTATGGCCGGACTCTTCAGTGCAATTTCCAGGGTTTGGCCGTCGAGCACCACATTGAGCTCGGCCGTGCCGTGCTCATGGGTGCCCAGGCTGCCATGCTCGGCATGCTCGGCATGCTCGGCATGCTCGGCATGCTCGGCATGCTCATGGTTATGCGCATGCGTGTGGTCGTGTTTATGCGCGTGCTGATGGGCCTGGGCGAGAGTCGGCGGTAGCAGGGCGAAGGGCAGGGCGAGAAGCAGAGGGCGCATGGCGGCTCCTGATGAATGTAATGATTGTTACGTTATAACAAGGTTTTGCTGTGGCTGGCCAGCCAGACTATGCCGCAACGTGCTTTGCATGGGAGCATGGGCAGCTACTGCAGGAGGTGAGGCAATGATCAGAGTGCGCGGACATATAGGGGCCTGGCCGGTGGACCTGACCCTGGAGCTGGATGAGCAGGATTGGGCGGCTCTGAGCGCGCAGTGTGCCGCCCAGCCGGTTGCCAGAACGCCAGCCCCGCCAGGACGCACCGGGGAAGGTAACGCCTGGCTGCAGCAGGCGCAGGAGCTTTTATGCGCGGCGGGCGAGTTGGATGCCCCGCAGTTGCTCGCCGAGTTGGTCGGCCTGACGGGCAGTGCACAGGCGGGCAAGCGTCTGCTGGTGCAGCTACGCCATTGCCCGCAGGTGCGCGTGGAAAGTCTTGGAGATACGGCGCGCTATTGCTGGCTGGGGTAGGGTTATTAGCCTCAAGTGACCGCGTGGCGCGTCGAATGACTGGCTTGCCGTTGCCCTTAGTCTTAGTAGATCGCCTGGTACAGCTTGCGTCGGTAGGCGGTAACCAGTGGGTGGTCGTTACCGAGCAGGTCGAAGACCTGCAGCAGGGTCTTGTGCGCCGCGCCCTCGGCGTAGCCGCGGTTGCGTACGAACAGCTGCAGCAGCCCCTGCAGGGCCGGCTCGTACTGTTGCCGGGCCAGCTGTTGAATAGCCAGTTGGTAGCAGGCCTCGTCATCCTGGTTGTGTTGGGCCAGACGCGCCTTGAGCGTGGCCGGCTCGGGCAGGCTGGCTGCCTGGCGCAGAAAGGTCAACTGGGCGCGGGCGGCGGCCAGGGCTTGCTTGTGTTCGTCACCCTTTACGGCGTTTAGTACGGCCTCGGCTTCGCCCAGTTCTCCGCGCTCGGCCAGGCAGCGCGCGTAGAGAATCAGTGCTGCAGCCTGCTCATTGTCCTCGGTCAGCAACTGCTTGAGCTGTGCCTCGGCCTCGCCGATATGTCCGGCTTCGAACAGCTCACGGGCTGCCTCCATGGGGTCGGCCGTCAGAGGGGCTGGCTCGGCGACGTGGGGCTTGAGCATCTCGCGGACGGCTGACTCCGCTTGCGCCCCGGCAAAGCCATCCACCGGCTGGCCATTCTTGAACAGCACCACGGTGGGCAGGCTGCGAATGCCGAAGCGCATGACGATATCCTGCTCGATATCGCAGTTGACCTTGGCCAGTAGCAGTTCCCCGCGGTATTCCTCGGTGATCTTGGCGAGCATCGGCATCAGGGCCTTGCAGGGCGCGCACCATTCGGCCCAGAAGTCCACCAGCACCGGTTTGTGGAAGGAGTTTTCGATGACCAGCTGTTCAAAACTGGCGGTACCGGAAATATCGAAAATATAGGGTGACTCGCTCATGGCGTAAGGGCTTCCAGAAAGAACGCGGGAATTATTCGATACCCTGGGCAAGGCCGATCAGATAGCCAATGATCGGCTTGGCGGCAAAGGCGAACAAGCACAGGCCCAGGCCGAGGAACAGGATAGCGGTACCCAGGCGCCCGGCTTTGGACTTCTTGGCCAGGTCCCAGATGATGAAGGCCATGAAAGCCATCAGGCCGCCTACCAGTACATACATCATCAGGGCTTCGAACTGTTCGGGTTCCATGCCGGCCTCGTCGGGTGGGTTGCGTCAGGTCGCGGATTCTAACGCAAATGGCTCAGTGGCAGCTGTGTGCTGGACACCACCTGGTTGAGTACAAAACTGGAGCGCACGCTGGTTACGCCCTCGACACGCGTCAGGCGGCCGAGCAGGAATTGCTGATAGTGCTCCATGTCCGGCACCACGACTTTGAGCTGGTAGTCGGCATCCATGCCGGTGACCAGGCTGCACTCGAGCACCTCCGGCCACTGGCGAATGGCCTGCTCGAAGTTCTCGAAGCGTTCCGGGGTGTGGCGATCCATGCCGATCTGCACATAGGCCGTGAGGGTCAGCCCCAGCTTCTTGCGATCCAGCAGCGCTACCTGGCGCAGGATGAGGCCGTCATCCTCGAGCTGCTTGACGCGGCGCGAGCAAGGCGAAGGCGACAGGCCAATGCGTTCGGCCAGTTCCTGATTGGACACGCGGGCGTCGCGTTGTAGTTCGGCGAGGATCTTCAGGTCGTAACGGTCCAGAGTGCTCACGATGCTTTCCTTTTGTGTTTATTGCGCATTCTTGTGTTTTTATTTTTATTTGTTGCTATGGAGTGGCTTTATTGCGCAATTTTAGCAAACATCTGTCGCGCTTGTGGGCTTATTATTTCTCCCAGATTCATGGCCCGGACAGTTGTCCAACCGCTTCGCCCAACCAGGTGTCGCGGCGCCGGCGCTTCCACCGGAGCGACCAGGCCCCCGGGTCCGCACTGCCCAATCAGGCAGGCGATGAACACGTAGCTACCCGCCGCGCATCGGGACAACAAAAAAGGGCAACCCTCGGGTTGCCCTTTTTTGTGCGACGCTTATACCGGATCGGCGTGGACCAGTACTTCCGCGCGGGGGTAAGCCTGAGTAATGGCCTGCTCTACGGCGACACACAGGGCATGAGCCTGCTCCAGAGGGAGCTGGCCAGGCAACTCCAGGTGTAGCTGCACGTACCAGTGACTGCCGGATACGCGGGTGCGCAGGTCGTGGGCACCTTGCACACCGGGAACGGCAATCGCCAGGGCATGCATATGCTGGCTCACCTCGGGTGGCAGTTCTTCGTCCATCAGTACCGCCACCGAATCGCGGGCAATACCCAGTGCGCTCCACAGGATATAGCCGGCAATGGCCAAGCCGAACAGCGCATCCAGTTCTTCCCAGCCATAGGCGGCCAGAGCCAGGGCCAGCAGGATGCTGCTATTGAGCAGCAGGTCGGAACGATAATGCAGCGAATCGGCGCGGATAGCCGGTGAACCAGTCTGGCGAATGACATGTTGTTGCAGCAGCAGGAGCGCGGCGGTGAGCAGCAGTGACAGCAGCATCACGGCAATGCCCAGCAGCGGTGCGCCGAGTGGCTGTGGGTCTTGCAGGCGCTGGATGGCCTGGGCGCCCACCAGTAGCGCGCTGACCGCGATAAAGGCCGCCTGAGCCAGTCCGGCCAGTGATTCGGCCTTGCCGTGGCCATAGCGATGGTCGTCGTCGGCCGGCCGAATGGCATAGTGCACTGCCAGCAGGTTGAGCAGCGACGCTGCACTGTCCAGCAGTGAGTCGGTAAGGCCGGCGAGCAGGCTTACCGAGCCGCTCAGCCACCAGGCGATAGCCTTGGCCAGTACCAGCGTCAGGGCTACGCCCAGCGCTGTACGGCTAGCCAGGCGGAGCAGTCGGGCATGTTCCTGGGAGATGGCCATGAGGCTCAGCCGCGTGGTGCCAGGCCAAAACGAGCCAGCTGCGGCAACTCACCCTGATGGACTTGTAGCGCAGGGTGATCGAGGGCCAGAGACAGCTGCAGTTCCTCGGCGAGAATCGCCTGCAGGCGTGCCAGATCGACCTGGCCATCGGCCTGAAGGGCCGGCTGCAAGCGTTCGGGAGCCAGGCTGTAGCGACTGCCAGGCATGTAAATAGCCCCGGTGGAGAAATCCACGGCAAAGGCAATCAGTCCCGGAATGACGAAGAACAGCACACCGATCGCATTCATCGCGGCAATGGCCGGGTCGATCTGCCCGGAAATCTGCCCACGCCGCTCCGGATAGAAGAGGGTGCCGCAGGCGCTTAATTGTGCGCTCAGGGTAATGATCAGCAGAGCTGCCAGGGGACGCAGGGACATGGTGACCTCCACAACATGACAAGGTGGCGAACTATACCGGGCTGGACTAACGACCGCACTGAAGGCGTCAGGTTCATCGCTATAATCGCTGCCCTGATGGGGAGAAATGATGACACCGCTGCCGATTGACGCTGTATTGCCCGACCTGCGCCGCGCCTTGGCTGCAGGCCATGAAGCGGTGCTGGAGGCGCCACCCGGTGCCGGCAAGACCACCCGCGTACCGCTGGCGCTGCTCGACGAGCCGTGGCTGGCCGGGCAGCGCATCGTCATGCTGGAGCCGCGTCGTCTGGCCGCGCGCGCGGCTGCCGAGCGCCTGGCCAGCGAGCTGGGCGAACCGGTCGGCGAGACGGTGGGCTATCGCATTCGCCTGGACAGCAAGGTCGGTCCGCGTACGCGCATCGAGGTGGTCACCGAGGGCATTCTTGCCCGCCGCCTGCAGGACGACCCGGCGCTGGAGGGCGTCGGGCTGGTGATCTTCGATGAATTCCACGAGCGCAGCCTGGATGCCGATCTGGCGCTGGCGCTTACCCTCAATGGCCGCGAGCTGCTGCGCGACACGCCGCTCAAGGTGCTGCTGATGTCGGCCACGCTGGAAGGCGAGCGGCTGTCCGCGCTGCTCGGCGAGGCGCCGGTGGTGTCCAGCGAAGGGCGCATGTACCCGGTGGATATCCGCTGGGGCGCGCCCTGGCAGCCCGGCGAATGGATCGAGCCGCGCGTGGTGCAGACGGTGCTGCAGGCGCTGAGCGACGAGTCCGGCAGCCTGCTGGTCTTTCTTCCCGGCCAGGCAGAAATCCGCCGGGTGGCCGAGCAACTGCAGGGCCAGCTGGCCGGGCGCGCGGACGTGCTGCTCTGTCCGCTGCATGGCGAGCTGGACCTCTCCGCGCAGCGCGCGGCCATCGAACCGGCGCCGGCCGGGCAGCGCAAGGTGGTGCTGGCCACCAATATCGCCGAGACCAGCCTGACCATCGACGGCGTGCGCGTGGTGGTGGATGCCGGCCTGGCGCGGGTGCCGCGTTTCGACCCGGCCAGCGGCATGACCCGTCTGGACACCCAGCGTATCGCCCGCGCCTCGGCCACTCAGCGCGCCGGCCGGGCCGGGCGTCTGCAGCCGGGGGTGTGCTACCGCCTGTGGTCGCAGAGCCAGCACGATCAGTTGGCCGCCTACGGTGAGGCGGAAATCCTGCAGGCCGATCTGGCCGGGCTGGCCCTGCAGCTGGCGCGCTGGGGTGTCGAACCCTCAGAGCTGGCCTGGCTGGATGTGCCGCCGCCGGCTGCCTTCGCCCAGGCCCGTGATCTGCTGGCGCGCCTCGGTGCGCTGGATGAACGCGGTGTACTCACGGCCCACGGCCAGGCCATGGCCGAGCTGCCGGCGCATCCGCGTATCGCCCATCTGCTGCTGCGCGGTCAGGCGCTGGGGCTCGGGGCGCTAGCGGCTGACCTGGCGGCGCTGCTCTCCGAGCGCGACATCCTGCGCGGCGCGGGTGCCGATCTGCACAGTCGTATGAGCCTGCTGGCGGGGGAATCGCGGGCGTCGGGTGGCTCCCGCGGTGGCGTGCAGCGCGCGCGTCAGCTGGCCCGGCAGTTCCGCTCCTATCTCCGCGGCAAGGCCACTGAGGCGGTGGCCGACCCCGAGCATCCGCGCTGGCTCGGTTGTCTGCTGGCCTTCGCCTACCCGGACCGCATCGCCCGTCAGCGCCGCGCCGGCGGGGCCGAATACCGCCTGGCCAATGGCCGCGCGGCGCTGTTTGCCGAGGCCGATGCGCTGATGAAGCACGAGTGGCTGGTGATCGCCGACCTGGGCAGCCGCCAGGGCCAGCGCGAGGAGCGCATCTATCTGGCCGCCGATCTGCAGACTGCGCTGTTCGACGGGCCGCTGGCCGAGCAGGTCCGTGAACTGGATGTGCTCGACTGGGACGAACGCGAGGGCGTGCTGCGTGCCGAGCGCCAGCGCAAGGTTGGCGAGCTGGTGCTCGACAGCCGGGCCTTGCCGCAACTGGACGAGGCCGCACGTGGCCGCGCGCTGCTCGCCCTGGTGCGGCGCAAGGGCCTGGAGTTGCTGGCCTGGACGCCGGAGTTGCGCCAGTGGCAGGCACGCATCGCGCTGTTGCGCCGGCTTGATCTGCAACAGAAGGGCGAGAGCGAGTGGCCAGACCTGTCCGATGCGGCGCTGCGCGATTCGCTGGAAGACTGGTTGCTGCCCTACCTGGGCAAGGTCAGCCGGCTCAGCCACTTTGCCAGCCTCGACCTGTCGGCCATGCTCGCGGCCCTGCTGCCCTGGCCGCTGCCGCAGCGCCTGGATGAGCTGGCGCCGAAGAGCCTGAGCGTGCCGTCCGGCTCGCGCATTGCCATCGATTACAGCGAACAACCGCCAGTGCTGGCCGTGCGTTTGCAGGAGTTGTTTGGGCTGGCCGAGACGCCGTGCATTGCCGGCGGCCGGCAGCGTGTGTTGCTGCACCTGCTGTCGCCGGCGCGGCGGCCGGTGCAGGTGACCCAGGATCTGGCCAGCTTCTGGGCCAATACCTATGTCGAGGTGAAGAAGGACCTCAAGGGCCGCTATCCCAAGCACTACTGGCCGGATGACCCGCTGATCGCCGAGCCCACGGCGCGGGCCAAGCCGCGCCGCTGATCAGATGTCCAGGTCGACACCGGCTTCGCGCAGGGTCTGATAGGCGCGGTCGAGATCGTCGCGGAGTTGCTCGGCCTGCGGGTTATGGCGCGAGTAGATCAGCTTGACCGGCAGTTTCAGCAGGGGGATGGCGGGCGGTGGTGCATCACCGCTTTCGCGCAATTCGCGATCAATCGGGCTGTCGTAGTCGATCAGGTAGTCGCCGCGGCGCCGTTCCAGCATGGCCAGCGCGGCCTGATGAGTGCGCGTGTGGGTCAGTTGCAGGCGCAGTCGCGGGTCACGCAGCCAGTCGGAAACCGGCGGGCGGTAGGTATAGCCGTTGAGCAGGATCAGGCGTTTGCCGCGCAGATCGCCCGGCAGGTTGGGGCGTGGTTCGCCTTCACGGTAGTACAGATTGAGCGTGACCTGGCCCAGGGTGACGCCGGCCTCCAGTACCTTGTCCTGCAGTTGTGGCACGCCCGGAGCCCCTGGCCACAGCTGTACACTGCCATCCGCCAGCCCGGCATATACGCGGGCGCTGGGTAGGGCACGGATATCCCCGGCATAACCGGCTTCCTCGAGTAGGCGACGGGTCAGGCGCAGCACGCTGCCGTCTGGCTGGCCCTGGCGATTGGTGAAGCTGAACGGCGGAAACTCAAAGTAGCGCACCACCACGCTGGGGCGCGGTTCGGCAACGCTTTGTGCCCAACAGGGCAGGGCGAGAAGCAAGGCAAGCAGGCAGGCCAGCGTGACGGGCATAGCAGTCCATGTCGGTTGTGATCGGCGCGGGGGCGTTCTGTCCCTAAGCGAGCAGTGTAGTGCCTCAGCGTTGTCGCGACAGTGGCAAAATTGTTGCCGCATGCACAGGGCGGGTTATCCGGGATGTTCCTCCAGCAGAATGCTGCCATCTTCTGCGCGGGTCAGGCTGAATAGTTGCGGGTGGCGCCGCTGCATCTCTTGTAACGCCTGCTGTTGGCGTTGCAACTGATCCTGTTGTTGTTGCACCTGCAGCAGCAGGCGTTGCTGTTCCATTTGCAGTTGTTGCAGTTGCAGGCAGCTGCGTAGGGTTTCCAGGAGTTCGTAGTCATCCCAGGGCTTGCTGATGAAGCGTTGTACCTGCGCCTGGTTGATGGCCTGCACCAGGCTTTCGCGGTCGCCGTGGCCGCTGAACAGCAGGCGCATGGCGCCTGGCTGGCGCTGGCGGGCGAACTGCAGGTAGGTGATGCCGTCCAGTTGCGGCATGCGCAGGTCGCAGAGAATCAGGTTGTAGCTTGCTCCGGTCAGCGCTTGCAGGGCGTCCTGCGGGTCGCTGAAGGTGTCCACCTGCCAGTCCTCCTGGCGCAGCAGACGTTGTATGGCCTTGAGGATGGCCGGTTCGTCGTCGATGACTTGCAGGCGAATCATGCGCTTACTCCGTCAGGGCTGTCAGGTGTTCTGGGACGCGTACAAACAGGGTGTAGCGCGCCCCTTCGATGGCTTCAAAAGCAATCAGCTTTTCGATCAGTAATGGCGACAGTGCCTTGCCTTCGTTGAGTAGCAACATGCCGTTATCGGCGTGCAGGTTGCGCGCCAGCACCATGCCGGGTTGCAGGCGGCGGGTATCGAGGGCGCGCACATCGCTGTCGGTCAGGGTGATATCCGGCAGTTGCTGAGCGCATACCTGGCAGAAGTCGTCGATCAGGTCGGGGTCGTAGAGACGTCCGGCATACTTCTGCAGGAACAGCAACGCCTCGTCGTGGTTCATCTGGCGCTCCAGCACCAGTCCGCACTGCAGTTCGACGAAGTCCACGGCCAGTTTGAGGATGCGTGCGCCGAGGGGAATGGCGTCACCCTTGAGATGGTCGGGGAAGCCGCTGCCATCCCAGCGTTCCTGATGATGACGGATCAGGCGGGCGGCATCCTGCAGTGGCTCCAGCGACATCAACAGCGATTCGCTTTGTGCAGGGTAGGCGCGGTAGGTGTCGCGTTGCTTGCTGTGTAGCAGGTCGGCCGGTGCGCTGATCAGTGCATCCGGCCAGCTGAGTTTGCCAATGTTGTACAGCGCCGCCGCCATATGCAGATCGTGGCTGTCGCCCTCGCCGAGCTTGGCATGGCTGGCGAAGGCGCGGACCAGGGCGATGACCTGCTGGTTGGTTTGCTTGTTGCGGGGCAGGCGTTGATTGACCAGCAGGGAAAATACTTCGGTGCTGGTTACATAGCTGCGGCGCAGCTCGGCATAGGCCAGGTCGAGCATGTCGGCTGTCTGTTGCAGCTCGGCGGTGCGCGCTTGTACGCGCTGCTCCAGGCTGGCATTGAGCTGACGTAGTTGCTCGTTCTGCTCGCGGGTCAGCAGCAGCAGGCGTTGGCGCTCGCGTTCGGCATGCTGGTGGGCGAGTGCCTGGCGCAGTGCCAGCAGCAGCTCGTCGTCGTCCCAGGGTTTGCTCAGGTAGCGGTAGATGCGCCCTTCGTTGATCGCGGCGGTGATGGTGCCAATGTCTGCGTAGCCGGTTAGCAGCAGGTTCATGCACTGCGGGTCGCGCTTGTGGATTTCCGCCAGTAGCGCGGCGCCATCCATGCCCGGCATGCGGGCATCGGAAAGTACTAGGTCGACCTTGTGCGTGCTGAACAGCTCCAGGGCTTGAGCGCCGCTGCTGGCCAGCAGCAACTCGTAGGGCTGGCTGCGCAGCAGGCGGCGCAGGCTGTTGAGGATACTCTCCTCGTCATCTACCAGCAGGATGCAGGGCTTGTCTTGGTCCGCTGTGCTCATGCCGTACTCCTTGGCGTACTGGCGGTCTGCCGTAGCGGCAGGCTGAGGCGGAAGCAGCTGCCCTGGCCGGGTGCGCTACGCAGGCTGATCTGGCCGTTGTGCTTTTCCATGATGTTGTAGGAGAGCGCCAGGCCCAGTCCGGTGCCTTTGCCGACCGGCTTGGTGGTGAAGAAGGGGTCGAAGATCTGCCGCTGCAGGTGAGCGGGGATACCGCAGCCGTTGTCTTCGATTTCAATGAAGGCCTGGTCGCGCTCGACGCCTGTGCGGATCACGATACGGCCAAACTCCTCGATGGCATGCGCGGCGTTGACCAGCAGGTTCATCACGACCTGGTTGATCTGTGCGGCAATACATTCCACCGGGGGCAGTTCGCCGTATTCGCGGATCACTTCGGCCTTGTACTTGATCTCGTTATTGACCACCTTGAGCGTGCTTTCGATGCCTTCGTGCAGGTCGGCCAGGCTGAAAGTGTCGTCGCCGCTGCGCGAAAAGTCGCGCAGCGCGGCAATGATTTTCTTGACCCGTTCGACACCGTCGGCGGACTCCGCCAGCAAGCCGTTGATGTCTTCGCGGATGAAGTCATAGTCGAAGCGTTCCTTGAGTTGCTGCAGTTCGCTGCCACCCCATTCGTTCATGTGATCGACCAGCTCCAGCAGCTGGCGCACATAGCCCACAAGCGTTTTCAGGTTGGAGGCGACGAAACCTACCGGGTTGTTGATCTCATGGGCGACGCCGGCGGCCAACTGGCCAATCGCGGCCATCTTTTCCGACTGCAGCAATTGCCGGTTGGCCATTTTCAGCTGCTCGCTGAGCGTGCTCAATTCGTCATGCTTGTGCTTGAGGGCGCGTAGCGCCTCGTCGAGCATGGGGTTGTTCTTGGCGGCGCGGCTGTTATCGAAGATGGCCAAGCCGAACAGCCGCTGGTCGTCCAGTTCAAAGCGGTAGAGCAGCGAGGCTTGCAGCATGGGTACGTCACCCTGGCGATCAAGCAGGATCAGATAGGGCTGGTCGTGCCACACGGTTTGCAGGGCGGTGCCGGTATTCCAGACCTTTTCCAGCATGGCACGCCACACGGGGGTATCGATTTCCGGGAAGGCTTCGTTGAGGCGCAGGCCGATCAGCTGGCTGGCCGGGCGCCCGCTGTGCTCGACGATGAAGCGGTTGCAATAGAGAATGCGGGTATCTTGATCAAGAATGAAAAAGCCCGCCGCGATCTGCTCCACGGCAGCCAGGGTGTAGGCGTGGTCGAGCATGACGGGCACCTCCCTTGGCCTAGCGGCGTGCGGCGATATGCGTGCAGCCGGATTGGCAATTCAAGTCTATGTTTAGCATAGTCGCAAAAAGCGGCAGTGATGGCATTTTGGCGTCAGTCGATCGTCGTATATGCCAGTGGTCGCCGTCGAGGTAGGCATGCATAACGCTCCCCAAGTCAGTTACTTGTTGCAGTTCGACAGTGGTCAGCCGGCTAGTTGCCTGATCGAACTCGCCATGGCTGCTTCGCCCGAGGATGCTCCGCCGCCGGACTGGGCGCGCCTGGAGTACCAGCAATGCCGCAACTGTCCGCTGCGGCCGGCAGAGCAGCCCTGGTGTCCGTTTGCCCGCGCTTTGGCGCGGGTACTGGCGCCGCTCGAACAGCGCAACTCCTATGATGAGCTGACGGTGACCATTCGCTGGCGCAGTCGGGTTATCCAGCAGCGCACCACCCTGCAGCGTGTATTGGGCTCGCTGATTGGCCTGCTGGGCGCTACCTCGGGCTGTCCACATACCCGCCCCTTCCTGCCGTTGGCTTATTTTCACCAGCCCTTCAGTGAAGCGGATGAAACGCTGTTTCGTGTGGTCGGTGCCTATCTAATCGGACAGATGCTGCGTGCCCAGCAGGGGTTGTCGGCAGACTTCGCCTTGCATGAGTTGCCGGGGCTCTATGCGCAATTACGCCAGGTCAATCTGGGCATGGCTAATCGTCTGCGTGCGCTTGCGGACAGTGATCACGGGGTTAACGGGGTCATCGTGCTGGATGTGTTGGCCGCCGAGACGCAGGATCTTTTCGCGGAGCTGGAGCGCAATTTGTTGCCCTATTACGCCGCCTATCTGGAGGAATGATCCGCCGGTAGCTGCAAGTCTGCACCGGCCTCCTGCAGCTGTTGGTAGGCCTGATCAAGTTGTTCCAGCAGGCGCTCGGCCTGAGGCGCGCGCCGTGAAACGACCAGGGTCAGGGGGAGGCGCTGTAGTTCGATGGAGCGTAAGCCGAGTACACCGGCCTGCTGGCTGTGCTGTTCCAGGGGCTCCTGATAGTCGAGGATGAAGTCGCCGCGTTGACGCTGCAGCATGGCCAGCGCCGCGGCATGGCTGCTGGTGCGATGCAGTTGGAGTTGCAGGCTGGGGTCTGTCAGCCACTGGCTGTACGGCGCCCAGTAGCTATAGCCACTGATCAGAATCAGTCCGCGGCCTGCCAGGCCATGCGGCAAGGCGGGCGGAGCGGTATCCGCGCGGAAGTACAGGTGCAGGCCGATATGTCCGAGGTGGTGGCGACTTTCCAGGGTGTAGCCTTGCAGCTCGGGCTTTCCGGGTGCGCCAGGCCAGACATGCACACTGCCGTTCTGCAGCCCGGCATACAGGCGCGCGACCGGCAGCATGCGCAGTTCCGCACGATAGCCGGCCTGTTCCAGCAGGCGTTGGGTGAGGGCCAGCAGGCTGCCCTGGGCACGACCCTAGCGGTCTTCATAGCTGTAGGGTGGGAAGTCGTAAAAGCCGACGCGAATCACCGGGCGGGTGTCCTGCGCGGGGCTGGCCAGGGTAGGCCAGGTCAGGCCGCTCAGCAGAAGTAGTAGCGCCATGCAGGCAAACCGATGCACGGTGAGCGGTATCCTTGAGTTATTGTTGTTCTGTCCCATAGACAAGCAGCTACCGGCGTCTCTGACAAGTCATGGTGGCGCGGCAGTTTGACATGTGCGATCCGGGACGGGGCTGAGGCCAGGCGTCGCAGGCTTCTGCCCGGGACTGGGGTGCTTTGGGCTATGCTCAGGCTGTTTAGCCAGCAGGGGAGTGCGGCATGCATCGCAAGGTCTTTGCCAACAAGGTGTTTGAGCGCAAGGTGGTTGTGGTTACGGGGGGCGGGGCTGGTATCGGTCGTGCGCTGGCCATTCGCTTTGCCCAGGCGGGTGCGCGCCTGGTGATCTTCGATCTGCAACAGGAAACCCTGGATAGCCTGGTGCAGCACCTGGCCGACCACCATAACGTCGAGGCGCTCGGACTGTGTTGTGACGTGGCGGATGCGCTGGCGGTGCAGGCGGCCATGCAGCGAGTGCTGGAGCGTTTTGGCGGCATCGACATCCTGATCAACAATGCCGGCATTACCCATCGCAGCACCTTCGCCGAGACAGAGCTGGCGGTGTTCCAGCGGGTCATGGCGGTCAACTACTTCGGCGCGCTGCACTGCACGCGCGAGGCTTTGCCGAGTCTGATTGCCCGGCAAGGCCAGGTCATCGTACTCAGTTCCCTGTCGGGTTTTGCCCCGCTGCTCTACCGCAGTGCCTACAACGCCAGCAAGCATGCCCTGCACGGGCTGTTCGAGACCCTGCGCTTCGAGCTGCGCGGTTCAGGGGTCAATATCATGCTGGTCTGCCCGGGCTTTACCGCCACCGACCTGCGCAAGAATGCCCTGGTGGGCGATGGCTCGCCGACCCGTCAGCCACCGCTGGCCATGGGCAAAGTGGCCTCGCCGCAGGATGTTGCCGAAGCCATCTACCAGGGCGCGCTACAGCGGCGGCGCCTGTTGGTGCTGTCCAATGTCGACTGGCGTGCGCGGGTGCTGGCGCGTTTCTTCCCACGCCTGTTCGAGCGCGTTCTGTTGCCGCGCCTATCGGGCCTCAGGCCGCCTCAGTAAGCTGCAGGCGCAGTTGGCACAGGCGCCAGGCCAGTACGCTGGTAAACAGCTGGGCCAGGGCATGTCCGCTATCCAGGAGGACTGCCAGCGGGCTGCTGGGCGCAGGTAACAGACTGCCCAGCCAGCCATGCAGCAGCCACAGCGGCAGGATGATGCCCAACAGCAGTGGGCCGAGTTGCCAGAAATAGCCGCGAGTGAGCAGGAAGCTTTCGCGCAGTGCCGCCAGAGGCGGCAGACCGTGCAAAACCAGCAGGTATTCGGCAAAAGCCAGGCGCACCATCAGCCACAGTCCAGGCAGGATCAGCAGCGAAGCGCCGAGCATGATCAGCAGGGTGGCCAGGGCGCAGAGGACCGCCATGCGTGGCCACAGACGCAGTGCTCCGGCATACAGCGCGGCGTGGCTGGCCGGTTGTGCGTGCAGGCGATTGTCGATGAACAGAATCAGTGCCGCGCCGTACAGCGGGTAGCACAGCAGGCTCAGCAACAGCTCGCCGATGGCTGCCTGGTCGGTGTTCAACGTGCTGTTCAGGACCTGGCGTAGCAGGGCTTCGAGGACAATCAGCGGCAGGCACAGGCCGCTGATGGCCAGACAATGGCGACGATAGAAATACCAGGCATCGCCCAGTGCGGACAGTGGGTTCATGGCTCGGGCTCGCAAAGGAGGGCGGCGGCACTTTACCTGATCTGTGTCGTGCAAGCAGGTACACTGCAGGCTGTTTTTGTGCCACCGAGAGTGACCCGATGAGTTTTGCCGACCTGGGGCTGTTCGCCCCCCTCCTGCAACGTCTGGATGAGTTGGGGTACCGCAGCCCGACGGCGGTGCAGCGTGCCACCATCGCCGCCGTGCTCAAGGGACGTGACGTGCTGGCTGCAGCGCAGACTGGCTCCGGCAAGACCGCTGCGTTTACCCTGCCATTGTTGCAGCAGCTCAGTTGTGCCGGCCCACGGGTAGCCGCCAACAGCGTGCGGGCGCTGGTGCTGGTACCCACCCGTGAGCTGGCCGAGCAGGTGCAGCAAAGCGTACAGCGTTATGCCGAGGGCCTGCCGCTGCGTAGCTATGCGGTGTATGGCGGGGTCAGCATCAATCCGCAGATGATGGCGCTGCGCAAGGGCGTCGATCTGCTGGTGGCCACGCCCGGGCGGCTGCTAGACCTGTACCGGCAGAATGCCGTGGGCTTTGCCCAGCTGCAGGCGCTGGTGCTCGACGAAGCCGACCGCATGCTTGACCTGGGCTTTGCCCGCGAGTTGGACGAGCTGTTTTGTGCTCTGCCACGTCGTCGGCAGACCCTGCTGTTCTCCGCGACCTTTTCCGAGAGCATTCGCCAGATGGCCGGCGAGCTGCTGCGTGATCCGCTGCAGGTGGAGACCAGTCCGCGCAATGCCGCCGCGGCCAGCGTGCAGCAGCAACTGATCGTGGTCGACAAGAAGCGCAAGAGTGAGCTGTTCCTGCACCTGTTGCGCCGTCGTGGCTGGGGGCAGGTGCTGGTCTTTGGCAAGACGCGCAAGGGAGTCGATGAGCTTGAACAGCTGTTGCTGGCACAGGGGATTCGTGCCGACTCCATTCATGGCGACAAGCCGCAACCGGCGCGGCTGCGGGCCCTGCAGCGTTTCAAGGATGGTCAGGTGCAGGTACTGGTGGCCACCGATGTGGCCGCCCGTGGCCTGGATATTGATCAGCTGCCGTTGGTGGTCAACCTCGATCTGCCGCAGGTCGCCGAGGATTATGTACACCGTATCGGCCGCACCGGACGAGCCGGGGCCACTGGCCAGGCGCTGTCACTGGTGTGCGCGGACGAAGTCGAGCGCCTGCTGGCCATCGAACAGTTGATCGGGCAGGTGCTGCCGCGCAGTGAGGAGGAGGGCTTCAGCCCCGAGCACCGGGTGCCGCAAACCACGGCCACTGGGCAGTTGCTGAAAAAGCCCAAGAAGCCCAAGCAGAAGCTTATTCCCGGTGCCGGCAAGGCCCCTGGCAAGGGCAAGGTACACCTGGGCAACTGGTTCGAAGACGATGCCGCACCCAAGGTGCGCGCGGTGCGCAAGGCGCCGCGTTTCGGCAAGTGAGTGCTTAGCGGCGGCCCAGCTGTTTCTTGTGGGTCGCCGCGGCCGTCATGTCATAGATCACCACGCATAGGTGCTCCACCGTGCCGCTGGAGGCGGCCAGCGGCAGCAGGGTGATGTTCTGGTACATGAAATCTTCCTGGCCGGTGATCGGCTGGTAGTTCTTGAAGTGCATCAGGTAGGGGCGCTGCTCCCACAGGCTGAAGGCGCGGGTGCCCAGTTGCACCACGGTGTCTACCTTGCGCTTGAACCAGGCGGCGTCGATTTCCGGGAACAGGGCAAACAGCTCCTTGCCATGCACTTCGTCCGGGCCGAGGCCGGAGTGGTTTTCCATGAAACTGTTCCACACCTCGACACGGTACTGGCGGTCCAGCACGATGACGCCGACATCGATGCATTGCACGATGTCCAGCAGCCAGTGGACTTCCTTGATATCGATTTGCGCGGGCATCGGTTCAGCTCAGCAGGTAGTTGATCTTGTGGGTCAGGCGGCGAATCGAGTCTTCGGTGAACAGCAGCAGCAGGTCGAAGTGAATGTCCTGGCCTTCCAAGCTGTAGCTGATCTCCACCGCCAGGGTTTTCTTCCAGCGCTTCTGATTGAGCTGGATCAGGTGGTCGATGGACGCATGCAGGCCCAGCAGTTGCGGGTGGCCCTGGGAAAAGCGCACATCGATCTGTTCAGCCAGGCCGGACAGGCAGGCGCCGATCAGGATGCTGGCCAGGTCGAGGAGCATCTCGGCGGTTTCCGCGTCGTCGGCGGGTTGCCAGCGCATCAGGCGCGCCATGTCGGCGACTTCCGAGTCATGGAACAGCAGTAGCGCTTCGCCGGCGATGCCGTCACCGATGAACCCTTGGCAGACCGCACTGAGACGTTCGCCGCGCTGTGCGTCGAGCAGGGTCATGTGCAGCTCGCTGACCTCAAAAATGTTCACCTGGGGCACCGGCAGTTGCACGAAGACGCCCAGCACCTTGGCCAGCAGTGCGGCAGCACGGCCCATGGCGACGTTGGTCACCTCGCGCAGGGCATCGCGGAAGTTGATCTTCAGTTCCAGCTCGGCGCGTGGCGCTGGCGGGGCGCTGCTTGGCTGGTTGGCGGCCTGGTACAGGCCGTGGCGTTGCAGGGTTTCCAGAAGCAGCGCGGGGTCGGCGGGTTTTTTCAGGAAATCCAGGGCGCCCAGCTCGCGTACCCGACGCACGGCTTCATCTTGCACGTCACCGGAGACCACGATGACCTGGCTCTGCAAGCCTTCGGCCTGCAGGGCCGCCAGAGTCTGGTAGCCATCCAGCACCGGCATGGTCAGGTCGAGCAGCATGATCGGGCCTAGCCCCTGGCGGATCGCCGCGAGGGCTTCCTCGCCATGGGCAGCCTGGGTAATGGAAACCGGCCAGTCGGCCGGCAGCGCGCGGATCAGTTGCTTGCGCGCCATGGCGGAGTCGTCGCAAACCAGAAGCGGAATCACCGTATCGTTACCACCTGTTGTTGTGCCTGCCGGTTCGCAGGCCGGCTTGGCTCAAGCATAGTCGTCTCGTCGGCGCTTCGCCCAGCTTTTCCGCGTGGTTGTTATGCCAGCCAGGTGAGTACCCCGTGGGCGGCCTGGCGACCGCTGGCCAGGCAGGCGGTAAGCAGGTAGCCGCCGGTAGGCGCATCCCAGTCGAGCATCTCCCCGGCACAGAACAGGCCGGGCGAACGCTTGAGCATCAGTCCATCGTCCAGTTCGTCGAGGGCGATACCGCCGGCCGTGCTGATCGCTTCGGTCAGCGGACGCGGTCGGCACAGCGGCAGGGTCAGCTGTTTGATCTGGGCGGCAAGCTGGGCCGGTTCGGCCAGCGCACTGGCCGGTGCCAGCTCGCGCAGCAGCGCCGCCTTGGCACCGTCGAGGCCCAGTTGGCGCTGCAGGTGGCGAGCCAGCGAGGCTTTGCCGCGGGGTTTGCTCAGGCGCTGCAGGACGTGCGTCGGGCTGAGTGCCGGCAGCAGGTCGAGGTGCAGCAAGGCTTGGCCGTGCTGATTGATCTGCGTGCGGATGGTGCTGGACAGGGCATACACCAGGCTGCCTTCCACGCCGTGGGCGGTGAGGATGAATTCGCCCAGTCGCGGCGGCTGGCCAGGTAGGGCCAGGCTGACATTTTTCACGGCGGCGCCCGCCTGACGGGTCAGGTGCTCGCTCCAGCCGGGGCCGTCGAAGCCGCAGTTGCTCGGTTGCAGGGCATTGACCCGGATGCCGCGGGCCTGCAGTGGCGCCACCCAGCTGCCATCCGAGCCCAGCTTGGGCCAGCTGGCGCCGCCTAGCGCCAGCAGACAGGCCTGCGCGGTGATCAGGCGCTCGCCGTCCGGGCTGGCGATGCGCAAGGCACCCTCCGCGCTCCAGCCCAGCCAGCGGCTGCGCGTGTGCAGGCGCACCCCCTGCTGACGCAGGCGGCGCAGCCAGGCACGCAGCAGCGGTGCGGCTTTCATTTCGCGGGGAAACACCCGGCCACTGCTGCCGACGAAGGTTTCGATACCCAGGCCATGCACCCAGGTGCGCAGCGCCTCGGCATCGAAGTGCTCCAGCCAGTCGGCGACCCGTGGCTGGCCGCTGCTGTAGCGCTGGATGAACTGCGCCTTGTCCTCGGCATGGGTGATGTTCAGGCCTCCGACCCCGGCGAGCAGGAACTTGCGTCCCAGCGAAGGCATGGCGTCGAACAGGTCGACTGGCACACCGTGGCTGGCGAGTACTTCGGCGGCCATCAGGCCGGCCGGGCCACCGCCGATGATGGCCACGCGAGTAGAGGATGACGTGCAGGCAGACATGGGGCAGGGGTCGCAGAATGAGAAAGGCGATTGTAGCGCAGTGATATTCGGCTGGTGTTCGTGGCGCTGTGCCACTAAGGTAAAAAAGTCAGGATTTCAGGTTGCCCGCTGCTCATGGCTGTCTCGCGGATTGAAAAGTTGTTCCCCGGTGTGCCGGACAACCCTTATGTGCAGCAACTGGCGCGAGGCTTTGGCCGTCTGCAATTCATGCCCGAGCTGGAACGCCAGTATCTGGATTTCATCGGCCTGGCGGCGGTACGTCAGCGGCGCATCGCGATTGTCCTGGCGTTACTGGTTTGGCACTTGTTCGTGGCCCTGGACGCTCAACGCATTGGCGCGCTGGAGAACTTCCAGCAATATCCGCAGGATCTGCAGTGCCTGCTTGGCTTGCGCTGGGGGGTGGCCGGTGTGCTCTACCTGGGTGGCCTGCTGGTGCTGTTTAGACGCATGCAGAAATTCATTCTGCCGGTAACGCCCTGGTTGATCCTGCTCTGTGGGGTGGCTACCGGGGTCATCAATATGCTGTATACCCGCGCGGGTTTTTCCGCCTCCTACGATGGGGTCATCCTGCTCACCATCGCCGTGTTCTTCCCGCTGGGCATGACGCTCTACAGCAGCCTGTGGGCCGGTCTGGGCATCGTTTTCGGCAGCCTGCTGATCGGCAACTGGCTGCTGCACGGCGAGGCGCTGGGGCAGTTCAACCTGAGCATGTTCTACTGCTTCCTGGCGGTGATCGTCAGCGCCAGCGGCGCTTACCTGCGCGAGTACAGCCAGCGCGAGCAGTTCCTGTCCCGCCACTTGCTGCACTGGATGGCCGAGCGCGATGGGCTCACCGGCCTGTACAACCGGCGCAGCTTCGACCAGCGCCTGCCGCTGCTGCTTTCCCAGGCGCGGCGTGCCAGGGCGGCTGTGGCGCTGGTGCTGGTGGATATCGATCATTTCAAGCCGTTCAACGACCATTATGGGCATCAGGCCGGGGATCAGGCCTTGCAGCAGGTGGCGCGTCTGCTGCAGGGGTTTGCCCGGCGTCCGCTGGATATGGCGGTACGCTTGGGCGGTGAGGAGTTTGCCCTGGTGCTGTATGGCGAAAGTGCCGAGGGGCCGCAGCAGGTAGCCGAACAAGTGCGCCAGGCCATCGAGCAATTGGCTATTGCGCATGCCGCCTCACCTTCCGGCTGCGTACTGACTGCCAGCCTCGGTCTGGCGCTGAGCGGGTCGGCGGAAAGCCTTGATCATCTCTACCATCAGGCTGATCAGGCGTTGTACCGGGCCAAGCATGCTGGCCGAAATCGCGTCGAACACGGCTGAAGTCCGGCAGCCGGCGCGGGGAAAAATCATTATCCTTGGCCACTGCCTGCGACCTGCGGTCGCGCCTGTTTGCCTGGAGATGCGTGATGACCCAAGTGCTCGACGACCTGGTGGCTTTGCTGAGCCTGGAAAAGATCGAGGAAAACCTGTTTCGGGGCGGTAGCCAGGACCTTGGCTTTCGCCAGCTGTTCGGTGGCCAGGTGCTCGGCCAGTGCGTGGCGGCGGCCAGTCGTACGGTCGAGGAGGCCCGTCATGTGCATTCGCTGCATGGCTATTTCCTGCGCCCCGGTGATGCCCGTGCGCCGGTGGTCTACCAGGTCGAGCGTATCCGTGATGGCAGCAGCTTCAGTACCCGCCGGGTCGTGGCCATCCAGCATGGTCGGCCGATCTTCGCCTGCAGCGCCTCCTTTCAGTATGACGAGCCGGGCTTTGGCCATCAGCCAAGCATGCCGGAAGTGCCCGGTCCCGAGCAGTTTCTCTGCGAAACCGAGTTGGCCAGGCGGGTCGAAGCGTTGATTCCAGAGCGCTTGCGTGAGCGGGCACTGAGCGACAAGCCGATCGAGATTCGTCCGGTTACGCAGATCAATCCGTTTGCTCCGCAGGCGTGCGAGCCGGTGAAGTATGTGTGGTTTCGCGCAGCCGGCAATCTGCCCGACGAACCGCAGCTGCACAAACTGCTACTGGCCTATGCCAGTGACTTCAACCTGTTGACTACCTCGCTGCAGCCTCATGGCGTGTCGGTGTTCCAGAAGTTCATGCAGGTAGCCAGTCTCGACCATGCCCTGTGGTTCCATGCCGACCTGCGCATGGACGACTGGCTGCTGTATGCCATGGACAGTCCCTGGGCGGGCAATGCCCGTGGCTTTGCCCGCGGCAGCATCTACAACCGCGCTGGCCAGCTGGTGGCTTCGGTGGCCCAGGAAGGCCTCACCCGGGTGCGTGAGGACTGGAAGTGACGATTCGTCCGGCGCTGCGTCTGGCCGAGCGGCGGCACTGGGTGTTCGACATGGACGGTACCCTGACCCAGGCGGTGCATGATTTTCCGGCGATCAAGCGAGCGCTGGGGATCGCCGAGCAGGAGGATATTCTGCAGCACCTGGCCGCTCTGCCGGCGGCCGAGGCGGCAGTCAAGCATGCCTGGTTGCATGACCACGAACAGCTGCTGGCACGGGCGGCGCAGCCCGCGCCTGGGGCTGTCGAGCTGGTTCGTACGCTGCGCGCGCGCGGCTGCCGGCTTGGCATACTGACCCGCAACGCCCAGCCACTGGCCCTGCTGACCCTGCAGGTTATCGGCCTGGCTGACTGCTTTGCGCCTGCCCAGATCATTGGCCGCGACGAGGCGCCGCCCAAGCCGCATCCTGGTGGATTGTTGCAGCTGGCCGCGGCGTGGCAGGTGGCTCCGCAGCACATGGTCATGGTTGGTGACTACCGCTATGACCTTGACTGCGCGCGCGCCGCGGGCGCCTGCAGTGTGCTGGTCAACCTGCCCGATAACCCTTGGCCCGAGCTGACCGACCTGCATGTGCAGGATTGCCGCCAGCTCCTGGCTTGCCTGGGCTTGTCGGGCGAGGATGTCACTGCGCCGGATAGGCGCTGATCACTTCCTCGCGGCCCTGCTTGTCCAGGCCGATGACCTGGTAGGCGTCGACCCGGCCGGTTTCCATGCCGGGCGAGCCGTGCGGCATGCCGGGTACGGCCAGCCCGCGCAGCGCGGGACGCTGGCCAAGCTTGAGCACGTCGGCCGCCGGTACGTGGCCTTCGACGAACTGCCCGTTGATCACCCCGGTATGGCAGGAGGCCAGGCGTGGCGGTACGCCGAGCTGCTGCTTGATCTCACTCATGTTGTCGACCACATGGTCGGTCACACTCAGGCCATTGGCCTGCAGATGATCGATCCAGTCGCTGCAGCAGCCGCAGTTGGGGTCGCGATAGACGTCGATATGCACAGGCTCGGCAGCCTGCAGCGAACCGGCCAGCAGTAGACCGGTGAAGAGCAATGCGCGCATGGGGGTTCTCCCGATAATGACCTGGTCAGTTTATGCTGCGGCGGACAACTTCCCAAGTGATGAACAGCCGCATGGCGGCGAGGAGTGCAACAGGGTGATGCAACGAGTCTTTCTGCTGCTGCAGGCCATGATTCTGCTGGCCTTTGGCCTGGCCTACCTGCTGCGGCCGCATGAAATGGCCAATCTGAGCGGCATGCTGCTCATGCAGGCGGCGGCGATCAGCGACGTACGTGCCTACTACGGCGCGCTGCAGATGGGCCTGGCCGCTTACCTGGTGCTGGCGCTGACGCAGCACCTGGCGCGTGCGGCCTTGTTGCTGCTGCTGGTGCTGTACAGCGCGCTGGTGCTGGGCCGACTGGCCGGGCTGTGGCTGGATGGCGGCCTGCAGCAGACCTTCAATCTCTACGCGCTGCTGTTCGAGCTGGTCTCCGCGGGGTTGGCCGGCTACCTGTTGCGTCGCGGCGCTTAGCTGGCGACGAACACGCAGCGGTTACGTCCGCCGTGCTTGGCCTGGTACAGCGCGCTGTCGGCAGCGCGCAGGCTGCGCTGATAGTCCGGGTGGCCGTCATGCAGGGTCACGCCGATGCTGACACTGACCTGTAGGGTGACCCCCGCGGGGAGCAGCAGTCGCTCATCGGCGACCCGCTGGCGGATGCGTTCGGCGAGCATCTGCGCGTTGGCCGCGTTGGTGTCCACCAGCAGCAGAAGGAACTCCTCGCCGCCGTAACGGAAGGCGTAGTCGCCACCCCGCGTGCTGTTGCCGAGGATACTGGCGACCTGCTGGAGTACCAGGTCGCCTGCCTCGTGACCGTACTGGTCGTTGACCTGCTTGAAATGATCGACATCAATCATCAGCAAGGCGAAGCTGCTGGCGCTCTTGCGTGCATTGGCGACCTGTTTGCCCAGGACCACGGGCAGGAACTTGCGGTTGAGCATCTGGGTCAGGGTGTCGCGGCCGTTTTCGATATCGCTGGCACGCTCGAAAAGATGTTCCAGCAGGTAGTGCACGGCCTTGGCTGCTTCGCGGATTTCCCGTAATTGCTCCAGGGCGCGAGGGCTGCCCTGGGTGAAGGCGGGCAGGTACAACTCATCAATTTGTGCCAGGTGCTGGTCGATCTGCTGCATCTCCGGCGCGCCCTGGAAGCTGTCCTGGGCCTTATGGCGGAACCACAGGCCGAATTCGGACTTTTGCGCACGTGGTAGCTGATGGGCCGGGCTGCCGGCGGCGATTTCGAACATCAGCTGGTTTTCCCAGTCGAGCAGTGCGGCACGCTGGCGCTCGCGCTCGGTGCCGATGTTCTGTGACACGGAAAATAACCGATAGGCTTCTTCGGCGCGGGAGTTGCGGTCGTGCGCCAGGGTGTAGGCGTGGCTCATCAGCTCCATGGCGATATCTATGCTGTCAGAGGCAAAGCCAATGGCCGCAGCCAGTTCTCCATCACTGAAGGCCTGGCTGAAGTGGCTGAACAGGCGTTCCTTCAGGCAGCGCGCACCGCGCAACACCAGACTGATGGGGATGTCGACACGGGCATGGATTTCGCCGATCTGCTTCTGCAGGGCGACCTGCGCGGGGAGTTCGGCATCATCCTGCAGGGCCAGCAGACTGCTGATCCAGCGCTGCATGGAAGGCTCCAGGCGCTCCTTGACCTTGTGGTGGGCAAGGAATTGCCCTGCGTGGGCATCACTGCCCATTTGTGCGTAGAAGTGTTCTGCGAGGTCGGCGCGGTGCTGGCTAGCCAGCTCGGCAACACGCTGGCGGAGTCCGGCAGGATGACGTTGCAGAAGCAGTTGCCAGTCTTGGCTGAGGCGTTGCTGGGTGTTGGGCATGGCCGTTTCGGGGTGCTGGTGCCTTGGCCTCCTGCCTGACGGGGGGCTGACTTGCCTGTCAGCTTTGCTAGGCCCGGCAGTGTAAGGCGATTGCCTGCTGGCAACTAGCCGGCAGTGCACGTTAGCGGCGTTGCAGGAGGACGCCGCTTTCCATGTGATGCGTCCAGGGGAATTGGTCGAACAGCGCGCACTGTGTCACCTGGTGGGTGTCGTTGAGGCGTGCGATGTCGCGGGCCAGGGTCTCCGGGTTGCAGGAAATGTACAGAATGTTGTCGAAGCGCCGGGTCAGCTCGCAGGTGTCCGGGTCCATGCCGGCGCGTGGCGGGTCAACGAACACTGCGCCGAAGTCGTAGGACTTCAGGTCGATGCCGGCCAGGCGACGGAACGGGCGCACTTCGTTGAGCGCCTGGGTCAGTTCTTCGGCGCTCAGGCGCACCAGTTCGATGTTGTCGATGGCGTTGTCAGCCAGGTTGGCCAGCGCGGCGTTGACCGACGTCTTGCTGATCTCGGTGGCCAGAACCTTCCTGACCCGGGTGGACAGCGGCAGGGTGAAGTTGCCGTTGCCGCAGTACAGTTCGAGCAGATCGTCGTCGCGCGGGCCGAGGGTGTCATAGGCCCATTGCAGCATGTGCTGGCAGACCGTGCCGTTGGGCTGGGTGAACGCGCCTTCCGGCTGGCGGTAGCGGAACGTGCGTCCGGCCACGGTCATTTCTTCTTCGACGTAATCGCGGCCAATCACCAGGCGCTGGCCGCGCGAACGGCCGACCAGGCTGACACCCAGCCTGGCGGCAAGCTGCTCGGCCTCGGCCTGCCACGCGGCATCCAGCGGGCGGTGGTAGCACAGGGTGATCAGTGCATCGCCGGCCAGCGTGGTGAGGAATTCGACCTGAAACAGCTTGAACGACAGCACCCGGCTGGCCTGCCAGGCCGCCTTGAGCGGCGGCATCAGCGTGTTGATGCGCTGGCTGGCGATAGGGAAGTCATTGATGAGAATCGGCGTGTGCTTGTCGCCGGCCTCGAACATCGCATAGTGACGCTCTTCCTGCTCGCGCCACAGGCGGAACTCCGCGCGCAGGCGATAGTGCGACAGCGGCGAGGCAAACACCTGTGCGGGCGGTGCGGCAAAGGGAGCCAGCAGCTCGTGAAGGCGCTGCTGTTTGGCCGCGAGCTGGGCCGCATAGGCGTCGGGAGTAAAGGCTGGCTGGGACATGCGCGGCTCGCGTGACGATAGGCAAGGGCCGCGTAGGGTAAAGGTGAGGCGAGCGCCGGGCAAGCGCCGCCGGGCGCGCCAGGTTCAGGGCTGGGTGGGTTCGGCAGGCGCGGCAAACTCGCTGGCCCGCAGTTCCAGCAGGTAGTTGCGGAAGATCTGCCCGAGGATCTGCGTGGCCGTGGAATGCTCGCTGCGGGTCATCTGCGAGGCGACCAGATCAGCGGCATCCATGGCGGCATCGGAGCCATTGATCGAGGCCATCTTCAGCACGATGTAGGCCTGCACGCGATTGGCCGGTACGCCTTCGCCGCGATAGAACATGCTGCCCAGGCGCAACTGTGCTTCGGCGTGCCCCTGCAGCGAGGCCTGCTCGAACCAGTGCAGGGCCTGTTGCAGGCGTTCGGGATCCTGCTCGGCGCGAGCCTGCTCCTGGAGCAGATCGGCCAGTTCGAATTGCGCCTGGCTGTCGCCCTGTTCGGCCAGCGCCTGACAGTCGGCCAGCGCCTGTGGCAGGGCCTCGGCGGCCAGGTCTTCGAGGTTACAGCGGCTGCTGGCGGGGATCAGCAAGCTGTTGCTGGCCAGGACAAGGGGTGTGCTTCCAAGCAGCAGGCAGCCGATGAGCAGGCTGCGGCCAAGGTGTTTCATGGTGACTGTGGCGCCTCAGGATGCGCGGGGGCGGATACCGCCGCCCGTGCATTATGGGCCAGGGGTGGGGCCGGGATAAAGGCCCAGCTGGCTATTCCTGTGGCTTTTGCAAGGCCAGCAGGCTCAGCAGCAGCCAGAGCAGCAGGCCGTAGGCCAGCGACAGCAGCAGCGGTACGACAAAGGCCGGCAGCGCCCACAGGCCATGCATCACCAGACCGGCGCCGACAAAGGCCGGCAGCGCAGCCAGGGCCAGGCGCAGCGGGCGACTGCTGGGGCCGTGGAGCAGGCCGCCGTACAGCAGCAGGGCCAGGCTGCCCAACTCCAGCAACAGGCGGTAGTCAGCCAGGTGTCCCATTTGCCGGAACAACTCGAAGAACGCACACAGGCCGAGAATCGCCCGTCCCCAGGCCGGACGACTCCAGTGCCAATGGCGTGCCAGGGTCAGCACGGCGAGGGCCAGTAGCGGCTGGCCGAGCAGGCGATGGGCCTGCTCCAGCCAGGCGCTGGCTTCCTGCCAGGCACCGCCGGCCAGCCAGTGTGCCGGCAGGCTGCTGGCCGCGCTGGCAGCGGCCAGGGCAAAGCCAAGTTGGCTGGCAAACAGCACGCCCTGCCAGCTTTCCGGTTGCTGGCGGCGTGCCTGGCCGAGCAGAAGCAGGGCGCCCAGACCGACCAGTGCCTGCATCAGCAGGCTGAGCAGCAACAGCAGGCTCATAGCTGGGCGAAGGCGCGCTCGGCAGCATCCAGAGTCAGCTGCAGCTCGTGGTCGCCGTGGGCAATGGAGGTGAAGCCGGCCTCGAAGGCGCTGGGTGCCAGGTACACGCCGCCGTCCAGCATGAGGTGGAAGAAGCGCCGGAAGCGTTCCACGTCGCTGGCCATGACGTCGGCAAAGCTGCTGATACTCGGCCGCTCATTGAAGTACAGGCCGAACATGCCGCCCGCCTGGGTGGTGGTGAAAGGGATGCCCGCCGCGTTGGCGCGCTCCTGCAGGCCGGCGAGCATGCGCCGGGTGTAGTCGCTCAGCTCGGCGTGGAAACCGGGGCGGCTGATCAGACGCAGGGTGGTCAGGCCGGCGGCCATGGCCAGCGGGTTGCCCGACAGGGTGCCGGCCTGGTAGACCGGGCCGAGCGGGGCGACGCACTGCATGATCGCGCGCTTGCCGCCAAAGCAGCCAACCGGCATGCCGCCGCCGATGATCTTGCCGAAGGTCGACAGGTCCGGGGTGACGCCGTAGTGCGCCTGGGCACCACCGAGGGCCACGCGGAAACCGGTCATCACTTCGTCAAAGATCAGTACCACGCCGTGCTTGTCGCAGGCCGCGCGGAGTCCTTCGAGGAAGCCGGCGGCCGGCGGTACGCAGTTCATGTTGCCGGCGACTGGCTCGACGATGATGCAGGCCACGCTGTCGCCGGCCTCGGCAAGGGTCTGCTCGACGGCGGCCAGGTCGTTGTAGGGCAGGGTCAGGGTGTGTTTGGCGAAGTCGGCCGGCACCCCGGCGGAGTCCGGTACACCCTGGGTCAGCAGGCCCGAGCCGGCCTTGACCAGCAGGCTGTCGGAGTGGCCGTGGTAGCAGCCTTCGAACTTGATGATGTTGTCACGCCCGGTATAGCCGCGCGCCAGGCGGATGGCGCTCATGGTGGCTTCGGTGCCGGAGCTGACCATGCGCACCATCTCCATGGACGGCACGATGGCGCAGACCAGGTCGGCCATTTCCACTTCCAGGGCGGTCGGCGCGCCGTAGGACAAACCGTGCTCCAGCTGGCGGCGTACCGCGTCGAGCACCTCGGCATGCGCATGGCCGAGGATCATCGGCCCCCAGGAGCCGACATAGTCGACGTAGCGCTTGTCGTCTTCGTCGATCACGTAAGCGCCCTGGGCATGCTTGAAGAACAGCGGTGTGCCGCCCACGCCACGGAAGGCGCGCACCGGCGAATTGACGCCGCCGGGGATGTGTTGCTGGGCGTTGGCGAACAGGCTTTCGGAACGGGACATGGGCATGCTCTCTGATCAGGAACAGGTAAACAGGGATGTGAAGGCGTGCGCGCGGCGCTCGACTTCTGTGACGTCGGGAGCGGCAAACAGTGCGTGAACCACCGCCAGCAGGTCGGCACCGCTGGCCAGCAGGCTACCTGCGTTGTCCAGGCTGACCCCGCCGATGGCGGTGAGCGGCAGGCTGAAGCGGCGGCGCGCCTGCTCCAGCAGTGCCAGGCTGGCGCTGGGCGCGCCGGGTTTGGTCTGCGAGGTGAAGAAACGCCCGAAGGCCAGGTAGCTGGCACCGGCATCGCGGGCCTGCTCGGCCAGCGCCAGGCTGGCATGGCAGGTGGCGCCGAGCAGGGCCTGCGGGCCAAGGCGGGTGCGCGCGGCGGCCAGCGAGCCATCGCCCTGACCGAGGTGCAGGCCCACACCGAGCTGTGCGGCCAGTTCCAGGTCATCGTTGATGATCAGCTGTGCGCCATACTCGGCGCACAGTTCGGCCAGTGCCGTGGCTTCGGCCAGGCGGCGTTGTGCATCGGCGGACTTGTCACGGTATTGCAGCAGGCGTGCACCGCCACGCAGCGCCGCCCGGACATAGGGCAGCAGGCGGCCATCGGCCAGCAACTGGCTGTCGGTGATGGCGTACAAGCCGCGCAGCGGCACGTTCATCCACAGAAGTCCAGTGGCAGGCGACGCGGTACGAACTGGCCGCGTCCAGGCGCTTCGGCATCACGCAGGGTACGCCAGGTGTAGTCGAGCGCCGTGCGTACCGCGCTGACCAGGCCTTCGCCGTGGGCCAGGCGCCCGGCCAGGGTGCTGGCCAGGGTGCAGCCGGAGCCGTGGTAGCTGCCGGGCAGGCGCATGCAGGTGAATTCGTGACGGCTGCCGTCGCGCAGGTACAGGCGGTTGTGGATCTGCTCCTCGTCGCCATGCCCGCCGGTGATCAGCAGGCTCTGGCAGAACGGCAGGAGTTTCTCGGCGCATTCATCGGCACTGCCCTCGGGCAGCTCGGCGAGGATGCGCGCCTCGGGCAGGTTCGGTGTGGCGACGGCGGCGATCGGCAGCAGGCGCTCGCGCATGGCATAGCCGACGTCGTCCTTGCCCAGAGCGCCGCCGCCGCCGGCACGTAGCACCGGGTCGCAGACCAGCGGTACGCCGGGCAGCGCCTGCATCAGTTCGAGTACGGTATCGACCATCTCGACGGAGCCGAGCATGCCCAGCTTGACCGCGGCGACCGGCAGGTCGGCGATCACCGCACGGGCTTGGGCGAGTACCCAGTCGCGGTCGAGCACGCGGAAGTCGCTGACGTTGACTGTGTCCTGCACGGTCAGCGCGGTGACGGTCGGCGCGGCATGGCAGCCCTGGGCGAGCAGGGCTTCGATATCCGCCTGCAGGCCTGCGCCCCCGGAGGGATCGTGGCCGGACAGACAGAGGACAACGGGACGGGAAGGCTGCATGTTCATGGCGGCGAAGCTTACCACCAATCTGCGCCGGCGGGCTTGGCGCAGGGCGCGCGCCGCTGTCGCAGGCTGGGCAGAAAATGGCCAAAGCGTCACATGTGCCGACCGGATCGTCGCTTTATCCAAGGAGTGAATGCTGATTCACTGGTTATCAAATGAACCAGGATTCAGATCATGGCTTATCGCACCACGCCGCAGCGCCTTGACCGTGACCAGCAGCTGCGCCAGCACATCCTCGGCTGTGCCCTGCAGCGGGTGGTGCAGGGCGGTTTTGCCGCCCTGACCATGCAGGCGCTGGCCGAGGATGCGGGGATTGCCACGGGCAGCCTGTACCGGCATTTCGCCAACAAGGGCGAGTTGTCCGCCGAGGTGTTTGCCTTGGCCAGTCAGCGCGAGATCGATGCCCTGGGTGCGGTATTGCAAGGCCCGGGCAGCCCCGCAGAGCGCCTGCGCGATGGCCTGCGGCTGTTCGCCGCGCGTGCCTGGCACAGCCGGCGTCTGGCCTTTGCGCTGATTGCCGAGCCGGTGGAAGAGGCGGTCGATCACCAGCGCCTGCGTTATCGCCAAGCCTATGCCGGGCTGTTCGAGCAGTTGCTGGAGCAGGGGCGTGCCGCCGGCCAGTTTCATTACCCGGCACTGCGCATCACCGCTGCCTGCCTGGTCGGCGCGATTGCCGAAGCGCTGGTCGGGCCGCTGGCGCCGCATCAGGAACACCCCCGCGCCGACGCGCAACTGGCGCTGTTGAGCCACAGCGTCAGTCATTTCTGTCTAAGCGCCCTGGGCGCCGATCTGTCGATCCTGGAGAGCCAATCATGAATCCGCAGTCCTATGCCGAGACCCACGAGGTGTTCAACCAGGTGCCGCCGCTGGATGGCGCCAACCTGTATGCCATCGACCTGCCTTTGCAGGAATGGCTGCGCCGTTACCCGGCTGGCTGGGCTGAGGCCCGCCTGCATGCCTACGGCGCCCTGGCCGGTGGTCCGCTACTACAGGCCGGCTTCCTGGCCAATGAGCACAAGCCGCAATTTCGTACCCATGACCGCTATGGCCGGCGCATCGACGTGGTGGACTTTCATCCGGCCTACCACGAGCTGATGCGCACCGCCATCGAGCATGGCCTGACCTCGCTGCCGTGGACTCAGCCGCAGCCCGGCGCGCATGTCGCGCGGGCCGGCCTGACCTACCTGCACAGCCAGGTCGAAGCGGCCAGTGGCTGCCCGCTGACCATGACCTTCGCTGCCGTGCCGGTGATCCGCCAGCAGCCCGAGCTGGCCGAATTCTGGCTGCCCAAGGTACTGGCGACCCAGTACGACCCGCGTAATGTACCGGCCAGCGAGAAAGCCGGGGTCACCATTGGTATGGCCATGACCGAGAAACAGGGCGGCACCGATGTGCGCGCCAACACCACGCGCGCCTACCCGGTAGGGGCCGCCGGCCCAGGCCAGGCCTACGAGCTGGTCGGCCACAAGTGGTTCTGCTCGGCACCGATGTGCGACGCCTTCCTCACCCTGGCGCAGACCGACCAGGGGTTGTCCTGCTTCCTGCTGCCGCGTCACCGCCCGGATGGAACGCGCAACCAGTTCTATGTGCAGCGCCTGAAGAACAAGCTGGGCAACTGGGCGAATGCCTCCAGCGAAGTGGAGTATCGCGGTGCGCTGGCCTGGATGGTCGGCGAGGAAGGCCGTGGGGTAGCGACCATTATCGAAATGGTGGCGATGACCCGCTTCGACTGCATGGTCGGCTCAAGCAGCCTGATGCGCCAGGCGCTGACCCAGGCCATCCACCATTGCCAGCATCGCCAGGTAGGCGGCAAGCGCCTGGCCGAGCAACCGCTGATGCAGAACGTGCTGGCCGACCTGGCCCTGGAAAGCGAGGCCGCGCTGGCGCTCAGTCTGCGTATGGGACATGCGCTGGATAACCAGCAGGACCCGCAGCAGGCACATTTCAGCCGGCTGGTTACCGCCATCGGCAAGTACTGGATCTGCAAGCGCGCCCCGGAAATGATCGCCGAAGCCAGCGAGTGCCTGGGGGGCGCCGGCTATGTCGAGGAAACCATCCTGCCGCGGCTGTACCGCGAAGCGCCTGTCAACTCGATCTGGGAAGGCTCGGGCAACGTGCAGTGCCTGGATGTGCTGCGCGCGCTGCACAAGGAGCCGGGTGTGCTCGATGCGCTGTTTGCCGAACTGGGCGATGGCCATGGCGATGCCCGCCTGAAGCGGCAGATCGAGGGCATCAAGCGCGACTTCCATGACCGCGAGGATATCCAGTACCGCGCCCGGCAGATCACCGAGGACGTCGCCGTGGCGCTGCAGGCCAAGCTGCTCCTGGAAGCCGGCAACAACACGGTCAGCGACGCCTTCATCCTCAGCCGCCTGGAGCGTCATGGGCATGCCTACGGCACCCTGCCGCGCGGCGTGGACGTACCCGCCCTGCTGGCGCGCAGCGCGCCGCAATGGGGGTAATCAGTCGCTGAACGCTGCCCTGTTTGCGGGGCAGCGATACCTTCAGGGCTGTTTCTGCAGCTCTTCGAGCAGGCGCAGGTCGGGGTAGCCGTCGGCGGGCCAGCCGAGGCTTTGTTGATAGGCGCGGATTGCCCGGCGGGTATTGGCGCCGATGATGCCGTCTGCCGGGCCGGGGTTGTAGCCGCGCGCCTGTAGGGCTTCCTGTAGGCCGATGCGCTGGCTGCGGCTGAGTGGCTGGTCGCTGCGTGGCCAGCTGGCGCGTACGCCGGGACGACCGAGCAGGGCGTCGCTGAGCAGGCCGATGGCCAGGCCGTAGCTGGTCGAGTTGTTGTAGCGCAGGATGGCGCGGAAGTTGTCCATCACCAGGAAGGCTGGGCCGCGATGGCCGGCGGGCAGGATCAGGCTGGCGCGCAGCTGAAGGTCGCCACCGGGCGGCAGCTGCACGCCACGTTGCGCCCATTCGGCAAGACTCAAGCGCAGACTGTCGTCGGCCAGGGCGTAGTCGAAGTGGTTCGGCAGGCTGACTTCAAAGCCCCAGCGCTGCCCCCGCTGCCAGCCGGAAGCCTGCAGGTAGTGCGCCGCAGAAGCCAGCGCGTCGCTGCTGGAGTGCCACAGGTCGCGCTTGCCGTCGCCATCGAAATCCACCGCGTGGCTCAGGTAGGTGGTCGGCATGAACTGTGTCTGGCCCATGGCACCGGCCCACGAGCCGCGCATCTCGGCCAGGCTGATATCGCCGCTGTGGAGGATCTGCAGGGCGGCCAGCAGCTGTTCCTCGGCGAATTGCGGGCGGCGGCCATGGTGGGCGAGGGTTGCTAGCGAGCGGATCACCGACTGGTTACCCATGAAGCGGGCAAAGTCACTCTCCATGCCCCATACCGCAACCAGGATCTGACGCTCGACCCCATAACGTTGTTCGATGGCCTGCAGGGCATTGACGTGCAGCGCCATCAGGCGTTGCCCTTGGCGTACCCGGCTGTTGGCCAGCGCGCTGTCCAGGTAAGCCCACACGGGGCGGCTGAATTCCGGCTGGCTGCTGTCGGCCTTGAGGACCGCAGGGTCGGGTTGCAGATCGTCCAGCGCGCTGTGCAGCAGACTGGCCGGCAGGCCGCTGGCCAAGGCGCGACTACGGAAGGCTTCGCGCCATTGCGCGAAGCTCAGTGTGCTCTGGCTGGCATCGTCTGGGGTGGCGGTGCTGGGGGAGACGAGCGCGGTACCCGCTGCGTTGGACTGCAGGACGGTTTTGCCGGCTTCGGCGCAGGCGCACAGGCTGAGCAGGGAGCCGAGCAGCAGGCAAGCCAGGCGTGCGGGAGCGGCGGGGTAGGGCATTGGTGCGGGTAACTCATGGCATGGGCTGGAGGCGCCAACCTTAGCATGCCGGCGCGCCAGACGGCAGCGCAGAGGCTGTTCAGGCAGCCCTAAAACAAGAAACCTCCCAGGTTCGCTGGGAGGTTTCGCGGCGGTAGCTGCCTTTGCCCTTGGCCGGGCGTTCCTGTCGACAACGGAACAGTGGCTGGGCGACCAGGGATTTGGCCTGGTTGGTCTTGCGGGTTTTTTTCGCCATGGCGGGATCCTCTTGCCAATGCCCAGGGTGAGCGGGACAAGCATACGCCTGTTGTGCGATGTGGCTAGACCTTACAGGCGCAGTTTTTGTCCGGCCATCTGCAGACACAGGCTGGCCAGGCTCTGCCAGGCATCACCGGGCGCTTGGCCCTTGGCCTGGGCATCGATCTGCTGGGCCAGGCTTAGCAGGGGGCGCCAGTAATTGCCGGGGCTGCGTTGCAGCGCCTTGCTGTACAGCGGCTTGCGTTTGTCCCAGATCGGCGGGCGGGCGCTGGCAAAGGCTTTTTCCAAGCTGACGCCCTGCGCGTGCTGCTCGGCCAGGCTGGCCAGTTGGCGCAGTTCACGGACCAGCATGGCAAGGATGAACAGGGCTTCCACGCCTTCGCCGCGCAACCCCTGCAGCATGCGCAGGGCGTGCCCGGCCTGGCCGTTGAGCACGGCATCGGTGAGGCCGAAGACGTCAAAGCGTGCGCTGTCGGCAACGCTGGCCTGCACGGTGTCGACGTCCACCTGCTGGCCGTCGGCGAGCAGTTTGAGCTTTTCGATTTCCTGGGCGGCGGCCAGCAGGTTGCCTTCCACGCGGGCGCTGATCAGCTCCAGGGCTTCGGGGCTGGCGGCCAGGCCGGCCTGGGCCAGGCGCTGGCGAATCCAGCCGGGCAGCTGGCTGCTGTCCACCGGCCAGATTTGCAGGAACTGGCTGTGCGCGCCGTCGATCAGTGCCTTGGCCCATTTGCTTTTCTGTGTGCTGCCGTCGAGCTTGGGCAAGCTGATCAGCAGCAGGGTGTCTTCGGCGGGGCGTTGCAGGTAGTCGAGCAGGGCGCTGGCACCCTTGTCGCCGGGTTTGCCGTTGGCGATGCGCAGTTCGATCAGGCGCTTTTCGGCAAACAGCGACAGGCTGGCGCCCGCTTCGTAGAGCTGGCCCCAGTCGAAGCCGGCTTCGGCATGCAGCACCTGGCGCTCGCTGAAGCCCTGCTGGCGGGCCGCCTGGCGAATGGCGTCGCAGGCTTCCTGGCAGAGCAGGGGTTCATCGCCACTGACCACGTAGACCGGGGCGAGCGTGCCTTGCAGGTGTTTGCCCAGTTGCGCGGGGTTGAGTTTCATCGCGTAGCGGGCCGCTTGGCGCGGCCCGTCCCGTCAGCGCAGTTGCAGCGGCAGCGGCAGTTGCAGCGGCGACTGTTGCGGCGCGGTGGCCTCGGCTTCGGCCTTGCGGGCCGCTTCCAGGGCTTCCTGCTCGGCGCGCAGGCGCGCTTCGGCATCGGCTTGCAGCTGGTCAAGCTGCGCCGGGGTCAGGCGCTGCAGGCGCATGACCAGTTGCTGGACCAGTTCGGCGCGCATTTCGTCGCGCAGCTGGCTGGCTTCCTGGTCGGAGCCGATCAGGTTGCTGCCATCGTGCAGGTAGATTTTTTGTACGCTGGCTTGGTCTTCCAGCAACAGCAGGTTCTTGCTGCCGCGGATCTGGTAGTCGAGGGTGCGGTTGAGTTCGTATTCGGCGCTACGCACCGAACCGGTGTAGCTGGCGGTACGCTGTTTCTCTTCTTCGCGAACCAGCACCAGCTTGTAGGGGGCGCCGGCGTGCAGGCGCACGCCGTAGCCTTGTAGTTGCGCTTCGGTCAGGCGGGTGGTTTCGCCGTAGCTGTTGCGGGCATCCAGGGCCAGTTCCTTGAGTGCAAACTCGCCCGAGCCCACGCCGCGCAGCTGGAAGCCGCACGCGCCGAGCAGGGTGGCCAGGCCGATGACCAACAGATTCCGTTTCATCATGGTGTTTTCCCCTTGGGTACCCCGGCGCCGAGGCGCCGAGTGTGATCAGTTGGCGACGATATTGACCAGTTTGCCCGGCACCACGATGACCTTGCGGATGGTGGTGCCTTCGGTGAAGCGTTGTACGTTTTCGTTGGCGCGGGCGGCGGCTTCGACGTCCTCGCGGGAGGCCGAGGCCGGCACTTCGATCTGCCCACGCAGCTTGCCGTTGACCTGGATGACCAGGGTCAGGCTGTCCTGCACCAGAGCCGACTCGTCCACCTGCGGCCATTGTGCGTCGATGATTGCGCCGCTTTGGCCGAGTTGCTGCCACAGCTCGTGGCTGATGTGCGGGGTGATCGGTGCGAGCAACAGGGCTACGGTCTGCAGGCCTTCCTGGAGCAGCGCGCGGTCCTGCTCGGTGGCGGTGGCGGCTTTCTCCAGCACGTTCATCAGGGTCATCACCTGGGCGATGGCGGTGTTGAACTTGTGGTGCTGGCCTACATCATTGCTGGCCTGTTTGATCGCCAGGTGGATGGCGCGGCGCACGGCCTTCTGTTCGTCGCTCAGGCTGGCGATGTCCAGCGTCCCCGGCAGACCGGCGCTGACGTGGCTGTGCGCCAGGCGCCAGACGCGGCGCAGGAAGCGATTGGCACCTTCGACGCCGGCATCCGACCATTCGCAGCTCATGTCGGGCGGCGAGGCGAACATCATGAACAGGCGGCAGGTGTCGGCGCCGTAGGCATCGATCATGTCCTGCGGGTCGACGCCGTTGTTCTTCGACTTGGACATCTTCTCGGTGCCGCCGATTTCCACCGGCAGGCCGTCGCTCTTCAGGCGGGCGGAGGTCACCTTGCCCTTGGCGTCACGCTCGATTTCCACGTCGGCCGGGTTGAACCAGTCCTTGCCGCCGTTTTCCAGGGTACGGTAGTAGGTGTCGGCGACCACCATGCCCTGGGTCAGCAGGTTCTTGAACGGCTCGTTGGAGGTGACCAGGCCTTCGTCGCGCATCAGCTTGTGGAAGAAACGCGCATACAGCAGGTGCAGGATGGCGTGCTCGATGCCACCGATGTACTGGTCCACCGGCAGCCAGTGGTTGGCCGCCTGCGGGTCGACCATGCCGCCGGTGTACTGCGGCGAGGCATAGCGGGCGTAGTACCAGGAACTTTCCACGAAGGTGTCCATGGTGTCGGTTTCGCGCTTGGCGTCGGCACCGCACTTCGGGCAGCTGCACTGGTAGAACTCGGGCATCTTGGCCAGCGGGCTGCCGGCGCCGTCCGGCACCACGTCTTCGGGCAGGACCACCGGCAGCTGGTCTTCCGGCACCGGCACGTCGCCGCAGCTGTCGCAATGGATGATCGGAATCGGGCAGCCCCAGTAGCGCTGGCGGCTGATACCCCAGTCGCGCAGGCGGAACTGGGTTTTGCGCGCGCCGTGAGCGCTGGCCTCGAGGTCGGCAACGATGGCGTCGAAGGCGGCGCTGAAGTCCAGGCCGTCGTACTTGCCGGAATTGATGGTGGTCAGACCGGCCTTGTCGCCGTACCAGTCCTGCCAGGTGCTGGCGTCGTAGTCTTGATCCGCAGCGGCATAGACCTGCTTGATCGGCAGGGCGTACTTGTTGGCGAACTCGAAGTCGCGTTCGTCATGTGCCGGTACGGCCATCACCGCGCCTTCGCCGTAGCCCCACAGCACGTAGTTGGCGACGAATACCGGCAGCTTGTCGCCGGTCAGCGGATGGATGACGAACTGGCCGGTGGCCAGGCCCTTCTTCTCCATGGTGGCCATGTCGGCCTCGGCCACGGAGCCGGACTTGCACTCGGCGATAAAGGCCTGCAAGGCGGCGTTGTTCTCGGCGGCGCGCTGCGCCAGCGGGTGCTCGGCGGCCACGGCGACGTAGGTGGCGCCCATCAGGGTGTCGGGGCGGGTCGAGTAGACCTTCAGCTGGCCTTCGATACCGATGCTGGCAACATCGTAGTCGAACACAATGTCGGCACCGAAGCTCTTGCCGATCCAGTTGCGCTGCATGGTCTTGACCTGCTCGGGCCAGCCATCCAGTTCATCCAGGCTGCTCAGCAGCTCTTCGGCGTAAGCGGTGATCTTGAAGTAGTACATGGGGATTTCGCGCTTCTCGATCAGCGCGCCCGAACGCCAGCCACGGCCGTCGATGACCTGCTCGTTGGCCAGTACGGTCTGGTCCACCGGGTCCCAGTTCACCGTGCCGTTCTTGCGGTAGATGATCCCCTTCTCGAACAGGCGGGTGAACAGCCACTGCTCCCAGCGGTAGTAGTCCGGCTTGCAGGTGGTGACCTCGCGGGTCCAGTCGATCGCCAGGCCCAGCGATTTGAGCTGGGACTTCATATAGGCGATGTTCTCGTAGGTCCACTTGGCCGGTGCCACCTGATTCTTCATGGCGGCGTTTTCCGCCGGCATGCCGAAGGCGTCCCAGCCCATCGGCTGCAGTACGTTCTTGCCCTGCATGCGCTGGTAGCGGGCGATCACGTCACCGATGGTGTAGTTGCGCACGTGGCCCATGTGTAGCTTGCCGCTCGGGTAGGGGAACATCGACAGGCAATAGAAGGTGTCCTTGCCGGGCTGTTCGCTCACAACAAAGGAGTTTTGCGCATCCCAATGGGCTTGCGCGGCGGCTTCGATTTCACGGGGCGAGTACTGTTCGTGCATGGCTCTGGCGCTGAAGAATGAGGGCATTCGGGAAACGCCGTAGCATACATGAGCGCCGCAACGGGAGGGAAACCCAGATTGCCCAGGCGTGCCGGGGCAGCGCGCCGCTGGTCGCCGCAGGCCTGGCGAGGCACTGCTGCGGACTAAGCTGCACAGTAGGCCGGGCGTGCCGGCTGGCGGCGTAGCTGAGGGCAGTAGCATGGCTGAGTGGCGGCTGACGCAGGCGAGAGACGGGGTGTACGAGCGCTTGTTGCAGCGTCTGGCGCTGGCGCTGGAGCGTGCCGAGCAGAACCTGCAGCTTTCCCCTGGGGACGAGGCTGAACTGGAGTTGACCGGCCTGAGCCCCTCGGAAACCGAACTGATCCGTGCCTACCTGCGCCGCGACCTGCATTGGTTGCGCGGCTGGCATGCTGCCGCCGAGGAGCTGGCGCAACTGGAGCGTCAGCAGTTGCCGCCTTTGCCGGGGCGTCGGCCTGCCGCGCCTCTGGACGGGCGAGGGCAGCTGTGCTGTGCGCTGTGTGGCGCCGTGCTGCCTGAGGCCCGCACGGCGATGCAGGCCTGCGCGCAATGTGGCTCGACGTTGTTTCGTTTGCAGCGAGTGCCGGCCGGATACTAGGCTGCCCGCTTGTCTCGTTGCCGTGCCGGATAACCGATGGAACTGCGTTACCTGCTGAAGCAGGGCCTGCTGCCACCAGGCCTGCTGTTGTGGATGATCCTCCTGGGCTGGTGCCTGCGCCGGCGTTATCCGCGTTTGGCGCGTGCTGCGTTGCTGGGCGGGCTGCTCGGTCTGTGGCTGATGAGCCTGCCGTTGGTGGTGCAACAGACCGCACGCTGGCTGGAAAATCAGCCGCCACTCAGTACGGCGCAACAGGCCGACCTGGCCAGCCAGGGCGAGGTGATCGTGGTGCTCGGTGCCGGGCGCGAGCGGGCGGATCCGGGCTGGGGAACCGATCAGCCGAGCCTGTTGGCCGTCGAGCGGCTGCGTTATGCGGCGCGTCTGGCCGCGCAGAGTGGCTTGCCGCTGCTCACCTCGGGCGGCCTGCACTATGGCCAGCCGCCCAGCGAGGCAGCGCTGATGGCTGAAGTGCTGGCGCGGGACTTTGCCCAGCCGGCGCGCTGGCAGGAGGGGCAGAGCCTCACCACTTGGGAGAACGCCGTCGCGACGGCGCAGTTGTTGCGTGCCGAGGGGATCCAGCGTGTGGTGCTGGTCACTCAGGCCTGGCATATGCCACGTGCGCGCTGGTGTTTTGAACAGCAGGGCTTGCAGGTGGTCGCGGCGCCCATGGGCTTTCTCGGTCAGGCGCATGGCCGGCCTTTCGCCGGCCTGTTGCCGGAGAGCCGGGCCTTGTGGCACAGCGGGCTGCTGCTCAATGAAGTGCTGGGCCGGCTCAGCTATCCCTGGCTGTATGCCGGCCCAGCGACCCCTCAGGCGCTGGCGTCGAGCACCACGCGGTAGCGAGCCTTGCCGCTGCGCAGGTGCGCGATGGCCTCGTTGACCCGGCTCATCGGGAAATGCTCGACCTGCGGGAGGATCTGGTGCCGGGCACAGAACTCCAGCATGCGTGCCATGTTCGCCGGAGAACCGACCGGCGATCCGGACAGGGTCTTCTGCTGGGGAATCAGACTGAACACGTGAACCGGGATGGCACTGGGCGCGATACCGACGAAATGCAGGCGCCCTTTGGCGGCCAGGGTGGCCAGCAGGGCGTTCCAGTCCAGGTCGGCGCTGGCGGTGACCAGCAGGAAGTCCAGGCTGCCGGCAATTGCCTGTAGGGCTGCGCTGTCGGTGGAGGCCACCACCCGGTGCGCGCCCAGACGCTGGGCTTCTTCACGCTTGCTGAGTGACGAGGTGAAGGCGGTGACCTCGCAGCCCCAGGCGTTGAGGAAGCGCAGGGCCAGGTGGCCCAGCCCGCCAATGCCCACCACGCCCACCCGGTCGGTCGGTTTCACCGCGCATTCCAGCAGCGGGCTGAATACCGTGGAGCCAGCGCAGAACAGCGGGCCGACCAGTGCCGGGTCGAGCGTGTCCGGCAGCGGAATGGCCCAGGCCCAGTGACTGCGCAGCCGATCGGCAAAGCCGCCGTGGCTGCCGACGATGGTCGGTTTGGCCGTGTTGCACAGCTGGTGTGCGCCCTCCATGCACGATCCGCAGTGCATGCAGCTGCCCTTGTACCAGCCGATGCCCACGCGCTGCCCGGCGTGCAGGCCGCGCACCTGCTCGCCCACGCGGATGATGCGCCCGACTACTTCATGCCCGGGGATGAAGGGATAGCGACTGAGTCCCCATTCGTTGTCGATCATCGACTGATCGGAGTGGCAGATGCCGCAGTACTCGACGGCGACTTCCACCTCTTCCTGGTCCAGCGGGCCGGGCGCGTAGCTGAAGGGTTGCAGGGGTGCGCCGGGTGCGGTGGCGGCCCAGCCGGTAATGGTGTCGGCGGAACTCATGAGCAGGCTCTCCTGTTGACGGTAGGCACTTAGCATAGCGGCCAGCCCGCAGGGCGCAGCAAGCGAATAAGTGTTGCTGATGGTTGGCCTGCGGGCGGCGGCATGGGGCGGTGAGTCGGGTAAACTGGCGGTTTTTACCGACTTGTGGAGCGCCCATGCCCCGTCCTCCTCGTCCTGCATCGCCGCGTCGCGCCGCTGCCCTGCCGGCCCGCCGGGTGGCCAAACCGCCACCGGCCGAACCGCGGCTGATCCTGCTGAACAAGCCTTTCGACGTGCTGACCCAGTTCCAGGATGCGCAGGGGCGCGCCACGCTCAAGGACTTCGTCGATATTCCCGGAGTCTATCCGGCCGGGCGTCTGGATCGTGACAGCGAAGGTTTGCTGCTGCTGACCAACGATGGGCGCCTGCAGGCGCGCATTGCCGACCCGCGCCATAAGCTGGCCAAGACCTACTGGGTGCAGGTGGAGGGCATGCCGAGCGAGGCGCAGCTGCAGCAGCTGCGTAGCGGGGTGACGCTCAACGACGGGCCGACCCTGCCGGCCGAAGTACGCTGTCTGGATGAGCCGGCGCTGTGGGCGCGCCACCCGCCGGTGCGCTTTCGCAAGAGCGTGCCGACGGCCTGGCTGGAACTGGTGATTCGCGAGGGACGCAATCGTCAGGTACGGCGCATGACCGCGGCGGTAGGACTGCCCACCCTGCGTCTGGTGCGCGTGGCCATCGGTCCCTGGCGGGTCGATGGCCTGCAGCCGGGCGAGTGGCGCGAGGTGCCGGTCAGTAGCCTGCGCTGATCACCGCGATGCCTTTGTTGAGCACCTCGCGCCAGGCCTCCCGGGTGTTTACGCAGCATTGTGGGTCATGTTCGCCGATGGTGCGCAGCAGGGCTTCGCGCCACAGTTCATAGAGCTCCGGGCGGATGTCGAAGCCGTGCCGTGAGTGGCTGGCGCCCAGTGCGCGCAGCTTGGTATCGGGCATGCCGCGGGCGTGCATGACCAGGTTGAGAATACCCTGGCGGAGCAACTGCTTCTGCGCCGGCATGTCGGTGTTGGCGAACTTGGCGCGAATCTCCGGCGAGCTGTCGAGGAAGTGGCGATAGAAGCTGTCGAAGAAGGCTGGGTTGGCGCAGCAGCGGCCATAGCTCTGCATAACGCGATCGGTGGGTTTCATGGGTACTCCACAATGGAACGACCAGGCAGCGCTCGGTGGAGTGCTACCTGAGGGGATAGATCAGAATCAGTGGCGTTGCGCGTGGTACAGGCTGACCTGACGGAATTCCTGAGGCTCGGCGAGGTCCGGCCAGGTGCAGGCCTCCAGCATGTGCAGGCGCTGATAGCGCGGATGCTGGAAGTCCTTGACCCGGGAGTCGGCGACCAGCGCCTGCTTGCCGCGACTGAGGAAGTGGTCGAGCAGCGGCAGGTTGGCGCGGTCGTAGAGCACGTCGGCGACCAGGATCAGGTCGAAACGATCGGCTTCGGCGAAGAAGTCCGCCGAGTAGCCCAGGCTCACCCCGTTCAGTGCGGCATTTTCCCGGCAGGCCTGCAGCGCCAGGGGATCCAGGTCGCAGGCCACCACTTCGGCCGCCCCGGCCCTGGCGGCGGCAATCGCCGCGACCCCGGAGCCGGCGCCAAAATCCAGTACGCGCTTGCCCTGTACCCAGTGCGGTTGTTCGACCAGCCAGCGTGCCATGGCCAGGCCGCTGGCCCAGCAGAAGCACCAGTAGGGCGGTTCCTCGAGAATGCGCCGGGTTTCCTCGGGGCTGAAGGCACGGTCCATGTTCTGCGCATCGATCAACCACAGCGTCAGGTCGGTGCCGGGCAGGCGCTCGGCCACCAGGCTGGCATCGCCGAGTAACTGGCGCAGCGGTTGGAGCAGGGCGGGCGGGGCGGACATGGCAACGTCTTCACGGTGAAACGGGGGCGCCTATATAGCGCAAAGGCGCCGGCTTGTCAGGTGCCGGCAATCTGCCGGCTGTCGTCACGGGTAGGCTTTCGCTACCATGCAGGCTGACTTTTTCTGACGGGCCTCTCCATCATGCATTGCCCTTTTTGCAACGCCAACGACACCAAAGTGATCGATTCGCGGCTGGTCGCCGAGGGTGGCCAGGTGCGCCGGCGCCGCGAGTGCCTGGCCTGCGGCGAGCGTTTTACCACTTTCGAAACCGCCGAACTGGTTATGCCACGGCTGATCAAGCAGGACGGCAGTCGCCAGCCGTTCGACGAGGACAAGCTGCGTGCCGGCATGCAGCGGGCCCTGGAGAAGCGCCCGGTGAGTGTTGAGCGTCTGGAAGAAGCGATTGCCCGCATCAAGCAGAAGCTGCGTGCCACCGGCGAGCGCGAGGTGAAGTCGCTGGTGGTCGGTGAGCTGGTCATGAGCGAGCTGCATCAGCTCGACGAGATTGCCTACATTCGTTTCGCCTCGGTGTACCGGCGTTTCCAGGATCTCAACGAGTTTCGCGAGGAAATCGAGCGCCTGTCCCGCGAGCCGGGGCGCGCATGAGCGAGCTGCCCGGTGACACGCAGTACATGGCGCGGGCCCTGCAGCTGGCGCGTCAGGGGCTGTACTCGACCCATCCCAATCCGCGCGTCGGCTGCCTGATCGTTGCGGCGGACGGTCGGGTGGTCGGCGAAGGCTGGCACGTGCGCGCCGGCGAGCCGCATGCCGAGGTGCATGCCCTGCGCCAGGCGGCGGAGGCGGCGCGTGGGGCTACCGCCTATGTGACGCTGGAACCGTGCAGCCACTTCGGACGTACTCCGCCCTGTGCCGATGCGCTGGTGCAGGCGGGCCTGCGCAGAGTGGTGGTGGCCATGCAGGACCCTAACCCGCAGGTGGCCGGGCGTGGCCTGCAGCGCCTGCGTGACGCCGCTATCGAGGTGCATTGCGGCGTGCTGGCAGAGGAGGCGCGTGAGCTTAACCGGGGGTTCTGCAAGCGCATGGAAACGGGGCTGCCATGGGTCTGCGCCAAGCTGGCGATGAGCCTGGATGGGCGCACCGCGATGGCCAGCGGGGAAAGCCAGTGGATCACCGGGCCGGCGGCGCGCAGCGCGGTGCAGCGCCTGCGCGCACGCAGCAGCGCGGTGCTGACCGGTGCCGACAGCGTGTTGCAGGACGGCACCCGGCTCACCGTGCGGGCTGCCGAGCTGGGGCTGGAGCCGGCACAGGCGGCGCTGGCCCTGGCGCGCCCGCCGCGGCGGATTCTCCTCGACGGCCGCTGCCGGGTGCCGTTGCAGGCGCCATTCTTCCAGGCAGGCAGCGCGCTGGTGGTGGCGGCGCAGGGGGATGTGGCGCGCTATGCCGAGGCCGGCCATGAGTTGTGGCTATTACCCGGCGAAGCGGGGCAGGTCGATCTGCTGCAGTTGTTGCGACGGCTGGCCGAACAGGGCGTCAATGAGCTGCTGGTGGAGAGCGGGGCGCGTCTGGTCGGTGCCCTGGCACGTCAGGGGCTGATCGATGAATACCAGATCTTCATGGCCGCCAAGCTGCTCGGCAGCTCGGCCCGGCCGCTGCTCGACTGGCCGCTGGACAGCATGCAGCAGGCCGCGGAGCTGGATATCCGGCAGATACGCGCCTGTGGCAATGACTGGCGAATCGTCGCCCGGCCGCGGCCGGCGCATGCAGGCGCCTCGACAATGTGATAAAACGCACGCCTGCCGGGCGCATGGGTGCCTGGCAGGCAAGTTCTCAGGGCGGGGTGCAAGTCCCCACCGGCGGTAATGGCGCGATGCCTAGCCCGCGAGCGCCTGGCAGCGAAGGCTGTCAGGGTCAGCAGAACCGGTGAGATTCCGGTGCCGACGGTGATAGTCCGGATAAAGAGAGAACGGGATCGCTGCATGTCCTGCGGGGCCTGTTGTGCATTCCCTTCAATCGGCAGTGCCCTGTTTTAACCAAAACAGGAGAGCGACCATGCATGACAAACTGCGCCGGGAGGTTTCATGTTTACCGGCATAATCGAAGCGATAGGCACCATTCGCAGCCTGACCCCCAAGGGCGGTGATGTGCGCGTCCAGGTGGCCACCGGCAAACTCGATCTGGGCGACGTCAAGCTCGGCGACAGCATTGCCGTCAACGGCATCTGCCTGACTGCCGTGGAGTTGCCCGGTGACGGCTTCTGTGCCGATGTCAGCCGGGAAACCCTGCAGCGCACGGCCTTTGTCGACCTCAAGGCAGGCACCCGGGTCAATCTGGAAAAGGCCCTGACGCCGACCAGCCGCCTCGGTGGCCATCTGGTCAGCGGCCATGTGGATGGCGTGGGTGAAGTCATCGCGCGTTCCGACAATGCCCGCGCCGTGCAGTTTCGCCTGCGCGCACCGCGCGAACTGGCCAAGTACATTGCCCTCAAGGGCTCGATCACCGTGGATGGCACCAGCCTGACCGTCAACGCGGTGCACGGTGCCGAGTTCGAGCTGACCATCGTTCCGCATACCCTGGAGCAGACCATCATGGTCGACTACCAGGCCGGGCGGCGGGTCAACCTGGAGGTCGATCTGCTGGCGCGCTACCTCGAACGCCTGTTGCAGGGCGATCAGGCGGCTGAACCGGCAGGCGCCGGGATCAGCGAAAGTTTTCTGGCCGAACACGGCTATCTGAATCGATAAAGGATTGCCTCATGGCTCTGAATAGCGCTGCCGAACTGATCGAAGACATCCGCGCCGGCAAGATGGTCATCCTCATGGATGACGAGGACCGCGAGAACGAAGGCGACATCATCATCGCCTCGGAATGCGTAACCGCCGAGCACATCAATTTCATGGCCAAGCACGCGCGTGGCCTGATTTGCATGCCGATGACCCGCGAGCGCTGCGAGCTGCTCAAGCTGCCGCTGATGGCGCCGCGCAATGGCTCCGGATTCGGCACCAAGTTCACCGTATCCATCGAAGCCGCCGAGGGCGTGACCACCGGGATTTCCGCGGCTGACCGCGCGCGCACCGTACAGGCGGCCGTGGCGCGCACCGCCAAGGCCGATGACATCGTCAGCCCCGGGCATATCTTCCCGCTGATGGCCCAGGCCGGCGGCGTGCTGGCACGGGCCGGGCATACCGAGGCGGCCTGCGACCTGGCGCGCCTGGCCGGTTTCGAGCCGTCCGGGGTGATCTGCGAGATCATGAACGATGACGGCAGCATGGCGCGCCGCCCCGAACTGGAGGTGTTCGCCGCCGAGCATGGCCTGAAGATCGGCACCATTGCCGACCTGATCCACCATCGGCTGATCCACGAACGCACCATGCAGCGGGTCAGTGAGCAATGGCTGGACAGCGAACTGGGCCGTTTCAACCTGGTCACCTATCGCGATGCGGTGGAAGGTGACGTGCACCTGGCGCTGACCCTGGGGCAAATCAGCCCCGAGCAGCCGACGCTGGTGCGTGTGCACAACATGGACCCGCTGCGCGACCTGCTGCTGGTCAAGCAGGAGGGTCGCTGGAGCCTGCGCGCGGCCATGGCCGAAGTGGCCCGGGCAGGGAGCGGCGTGGTGCTGCTGCTGGGCAACCCGCTGGGTGGCCAGGAACTGCTGGCGCACCTGGATCGCCAGCTGGGTCAGGAAGGCAAACCGGCCGCCAGCCCGGCTACCTACAGTACGGTAGGGGCGGGTTCGCAGATTCTCCGTGACCTCGGGGTGCGCAAGATGCGCCTGATGAGTTCGCCGATGAAGTTCAATGCGATATCCGGTTTCGACCTGGAAGTAGTAGAATACCTGCCCGCTGAATGAACGATCGGGCCGTGCGAGCGTTGCGCACGGCCTGTCACTTCGTTCTACATTGATATCCACGGGATGCCGCAGGGCATCCCGGCTCTTTATACCGATCGAGACTCGCCCATGACCCTGAAGACCATCGAAGGTACCTTCATCGCCCCGCAAGGCAAATACGCCCTGGTGGTTGGCCGCTTCAACAGCTTCGTCGTCGAGAGCCTGGTCAGTGGTGCCGTCGACGCCCTGGTCCGCCACGGCGTGCAGGAAAGCGACATCACTATCATCCGCGCGCCGGGTGCCTTCGAGATCCCGCTGGTCACCCAGAAAGTCGCCCAGCGCGGCGAGTATGCGGCGATCATTGCCCTTGGCGCGGTGATTCGTGGCGGTACGCCGCACTTTGAATACGTCGCCGGCGAGTGCACCAAGGGCCTGGCCCAGGTGTCCATGGAATACGGCGTGCCGGTAGCCTTCGGTGTGCTGACCGTCGACTCCATCGAGCAGGCCATCGAGCGCTCCGGCACCAAGGCCGGTAACAAAGGCGCCGAAGCCGCCCTGTCCGCTCTGGAAATGGTCAGCCTGCTGGCGGCCCTGGAGGCCAAGTGAGCCTGAATCACGACGACAGCCAGGACGCGCCGCAACCCAAGGCCAAGGGCAAGATCGCCCAGCGCCGCGTGGCGCGTGGCCTGGCCATGCAGGCGCTGTACCAGTGGCACATGGCCGGGCAATCGCTGAACGAGATCGAAGCGCAGTTCCGCGTCGACAACGATTTTTCGGCGGTCGACGGTGCGTACTTCCACGAACTGCTGCACGGCGTGCCCAGCCACAAGAGCGAACTGGACGGCCACATCGAGCCGTTGCTGGATCGCCCGCTGGCTGATCTCGATCCGGTGGAGCTGGCCATCCTGCGCCTGTCGGCCTACGAGCTGCTGCGCCGCGTGGATGTGCCGTATCGCGTGGTGATCAACGAAGGCATCGAGCTGGCCAAGGTGTACGGCGCCACCGACGGACACAAGTTCGTCAATGGTGTGCTGGACAAGCTGGCGCCGCGCCTGCGTGCCGCCGAAGTGCGTGGCGCGCAGCGCTGAGGCGCAGGTGCCACGTCGGCTGGCGAGGTAGTCAGGGTGGGTGAGTTCGAGCTGATCCGCCGCTATTTCGCCAGCGCCGCCTGCGCAGCGGGCCAGCCCGGCGTGGTGCTGGGCATTGGCGATGACTGCGCACTGCTGCAGCTGGCGGCAGACGAGCAGCTGGCGATTTCCACCGACACCCTGGTCGCCGGGGTGCATTTCCCACAACCCTGTTCTGCCGAGCTGCTCGGCCAGCGCGCGCTAGCCGTAGCGGCCAGCGATCTGGCTGGCATGGGCGCCTCGCCGTTGGGCTTCACCCTGGCGCTGACCTTGCCGCAGGCCGATGCGCCGTGGCTGCAGGGTTTTGCGGACGGCTTGCAGCAGATGGCTGCGGCGTGTGGCCTCAGTCTGATTGGCGGGGACACCACGCGTGGCCCGCTGAGCCTGACGGTGACGGTATTCGGCCGCCTGCCCGCCGGGCAGGCGCTGACCCGTGGTGCCGCCCAAGAGGGTGACCTGCTGTGCGTGGGCGGTGAGCTGGGTGCGGCCTGTGCGGCCCTGGAACTGTTGTTGCACGGTCGCGAGGCCCCTGCGACGCAGCGTGACGCCCTGCTGCAGGCCTTCTGGTCACCCATGCCGCAGTTGTCGCTGGGTGAGTACCTGCGTGGCCGGGCGAGCGCTGCCCTGGATATTTCTGATGGTTTGCTGGCCGATTGCGGGCACATTGCCCAGGCCTCGGGCGTGGCTTTGCAGATCGAGCAGGCCGCCGTGCCGCTAAGCGCGGCGGCTGAAGCCTTGCTCGGTCACACCGCGGCCCAGCGCTGTGCGCTGAGCGGTGGCGACGATTACCGTCTGGCCTTTACCTTGCCTGCCGAGCACTGGCCCGCCTTGTCCGTGGCGTTCCCGGCAGTACGCCGGATCGGTCGGGTGGTGGCGGGTGCGGGTGTGCAATTGCTTGACGAGCAGGGTTGCCCGCTGCCGCTGCCGGGTAGCGGTTATCAACATTTTGGAGCAGTACATGGCTGATCAGCCGCATCCGCGCGTGCCGTCTTCGGTATGGCGTAACCCCTGGCATTTCCTGGCGTTTGGCCTGGGCTCGGGCACCTTGCCGAAGGCACCAGGCACCTGGGGCAGCCTGCTCGGTCTGGCCGCCGTGCCGCTGTTGCAGTGGCTGCCGCTGTGGGGCTACGCCGGCGTGCTACTGGCCGCCAGTCTGCTGGGTATCTGGCTGTGTGGCCGGGTGGCTGATGATCTGGGCGTGCATGATCACGAAGGGATTGTCTGGGATGAGTTCGTCGGCATCTGGCTGACCCTGTTCCTTGCCCCCCCCGGTTGGCTATGGTTGTGTGTGGGCTTTGTGCTGTTTCGCTTCTTCGACATCCTCAAACCTTGGCCGATCGGCTGGGCTGACCGGCATGTCGAGGGCGGCCTGGGCATCATGCTGGATGATTTGCTGGCGGGGCTGCTGGCCTTCGCCTGTCTGCAGTTGCTGGTGTATCTCGTCGTCTAAATCGGGCATCTCAGGGGTGCGCGAGAAGACGGCGCAGTCATGGGGGTAGCGTGCATGCGCGGCTTGCTGGGTTGGATACTGCTGGTGTGCAGTGCGCTGGTCTCGGCGCAGCCTGCCCCGCCGGGCGAGGTGCGCCTGGTCAGCGAGGTATGGCCTGGACATACCGAGGCCGACGGCAGTGGCCTGGCCTGGGACATCATGCGCGCGGTCTTCGAGCCGGCAGGCCTGCGCGTGGTCGTGCACTCTGAGCCTTACATGCGTTCCATCGGCCTGGTGTTGCGCGGTCGTGCCGATGCCTGGATCGGTTCCTATGCCGGCGAGATCGCCGAGGCTCACTATCCTCAGCAAGCCTACGATGCCGACCCGATCGTTGCCCTGGGTTTGGCCAGCCTGTCGGCACCGAGCCGGGACACTATTGGCCAGCGCCGACTGATTTGGGTGCGCGGCTATGACTACCAGCATCGCCTGCCCAATGTGCAGCACTTCCAGGAGATCCGCATGCGTACCGGCATTTTGCAGATGCTTGAGCGCGGCTATGCGGATTTTTATGTGGACGCGCTCAGCGAGGTGGAGGCGGTACTGGCCGAAAGCTCCCGAGCCCAACGCTACCAAGTGGTTCCGTTGCTTATGTTGCCGCTCTATCCCGGTTTCCAAGACAGTCCGCGTGGGCGCGAGTTGGCAGAACTGTATGACCGGCGGCTGCTGGAACTGCGTGCCGATGGTAGTCTGCGCGCATTGTTTGCCAAGTGGGGACAACCCTACCGGTTGGCGATGCCATAGGGAGGCGCATCCATGTTCTGTCGTTCACTGATCACCGTGCTGGCCTGCATGCTGGCCTGGCCGGCGCTGGCGGCCAGCCAGGTGCTGGTAGTCGGCTTGTTTCCCGGCGCTGCGGTGCTCAATGTCGATGGCCAGCGCAAGCTGGTGCGGGTTGGGCAGAGTGGACCGGGTGGCGTACAGGTGGTCAGTGCGGACAGCAAAGGCGCGGTGCTACGCGTCGCGGGGGTCGAGCGTCACTACAGCCTGAGTCGTGAATATGCGCCGGGCGGCTTTTCTGCGGCCCCGGAGAAACAGCGCCTGAGCATCGCGCGCGGGCTGGGCGGGCATTACTGGATTGCCGGTTCGATCAATGGCCAGACCGTACAGTTCATGGTCGATACCGGGGCTACGGCGGTAGCCATGAACGAGGGGCAGGCGCAGCGCCTGGGCATCGACTACCGGGTGGTTGGCCAGCCCATGGTGGTCAGCACGGCCAGTGGCACGGCGAATGCCTGGCGGGTGAAATTCGACCGGGTGAAGATCGGTAGCCTGGAAGTGCTCGGTGTGGACGGTGTGGTGGTGCAGGGCAGTGCGCCGACTGAAGTATTGCTGGGTATGAGCTTCCTTAGCCGGGTCAGTTGGCGCGAGGAGCAGGGCATGCTGGTGCTTGAGTCGAAGTTCTGACGGCTACCGCCGGTTTACCTGAGTGTCGCGCTGGGCGTTTCTTGCTCAACCGTGGCAAGGGTGGTGTTACAATTCGCGCCCTGTTGCCTTGCCTGGAGCTCTCTGGTGTCTGTCGTCTTTGTTGCCGCCGCGCAGCTGCCTACACCCTTTGCCATCTTTACCATGCACGGTTTCCGCGATGAGACCAGCGGCAAGGAGCACGTTGCCCTGACCCTCGGCGATGTAGCCGACGGCCAGCCCGTGCTGGGCCGCCTGCATTCGGAATGCCTGACTGGCGACGCCCTGTTCAGCCTGCGCTGCGATTGCGGTGCGCAGCTGGAGGCCGCCTTGCGCGCGATCGCTGCCGAGGGGCGTGGCGTGCTGCTGTATCTGCGCCAGGAAGGCCGTGGTATCGGTCTGCTGAACAAGATCCGCGCCTACGAGTTGCAGGATGGCGGCGCGGATACCGTCGAGGCCAACGAGCGCCTGGGGTTCGCCGCCGATCAGCGCGACTATGCGATTTGCCAGCCGATGCTCGACCACCTGGGGATCAGCGCCATTCGCCTGATGACCAATAACCCGCGCAAGGTCAACGCCCTGCAGGGTTTTGGTGTGCGGGTCGCCGAGCGGGTACCGCTGCAGGTGGGCGAGAACCTGCACAACAAGCTGTACCTGGCCACCAAGGCCGGCAAGCTTGGCCATATGCTGGGCCTGCAGCATCAGGGGGAAATCGAGTGACACGCGGCGAGGTCAGGCGTCGTCTGGCCCTGCAGTGGTGGCGCCTGCTGGGCCTGGCCCTGGCGCCGCTGTTTCTCGCCAACCTGCTGTTCGGTGCGGCGCCGGCCTGGCTGTTGGTGCTGCAAATGCCCCTGTTCATCGCCGCGCTGGCCAGCCTGTTCGTCAGCCTGCCGCTGTTTCGTGCCTACAAGCATGCGTTGATCGCCACCGGGCAGGCGCTGGACAGTGAGGCCGAGCCCGCCGCCTGGCAACAGTTGATCCACTGCCGGCGCCGTGCCCTGCAGGCAGCCGGCTTGCCGGCCTGGGTCGGCGCGCTGGCAGTATTCAGTGGCCTGCATGCGGTGCCGCTGACCCTGCTGGCGCTGGCCAGTCTGGTGCTGTTCTACCTGTACCGCATTCCCGCGCAGCTGGCCTGATGCGCGCCTGCCTGCTGCTCGCTGCGCTGTTGCTGGTCTGGCCGCTGCAGGCTGCCGAGCGGGTGGTCAGCCTGGCTCCCTCGTTGACTGACATCATGCTCGAACTGGGCGCGGCGGAGCGTCTGGTCGGTGTACTGGACGGTGGCGAGCGCCCGGCGCAACTGGCACACCTGCCTTCCCTGGGACGTCTTGGCCAGCTTGAACTGGAAACCCTGGTCAGCCTGCGCCCCGACCTGGTGTTGTTGTGGCCGGACAGTATTGGCCCGGCGCAACGCCAGCAGCTGCAGCGGCTGGGGATTCCCGTGCATGTCGGTGAACCGCGCCGCTTGCATGAGCTGGCCGAGGAGTTCGTGCTGATCGGCCAGGCGGTGGGCTATGCGCAGCAGGGCGCAGCGCTGTCGCAGCGCTTTCGCGAGGGCGTTGCACGGCTGCGCCAGCACTATGCCGGACGTCCGCCGGTGCGGGTGTTCTACCAGATCTGGCACCAGCCGCTGTATACCATCGGAGGCCGGCAAATCATCAGCGATGCCATCGCCCTGTGTGGCGGGCAGAACGTATTTGCCGACCTTGAGTTGCCCGCGCCGCAGGTGGGGCTGGAGGCGATCATCGCGCGTGATCCGCAACTGATCATCGCCGGCAGCAATGCCGAGCTGGGCATCTGGCAGGCCTGGCCGCAACTCAGCGCGGTGCGCCACCAGCAGCTCTGGCCGGTGCCCAGCAAGCGCCTGGAGCGGCCCAGCTTCCAGATGCTGGCAGCTACCGAACAGTTGTGTGAGCTGATTGACCGGGCGCGTTGAGGTCGCGAATACAAACGCCCCAGCGGGTGGGGCGTTTGCAGATTGGCAGAGGATTACAGGCTGGGGGTCCAGGTGACCGACATCAGCGCGGTGCGCCCTGTTTCGCGATAGGTGTAGTAGGTGGCTGGCCAGCCTACTCCGTATTGCGCGCGGCTGTACTGTTTGTTCAGCACGTTGTCGAGCTTGAAGCCCAGTTGTACCTCGTCGCTGGCCTGCCAGGCACTACGCAGGTTCAGCAGGCCATAGCCTGATAGTTCGCGGTTATTGGCAAGATCGTCATAGCTGCTGCTTACGGCCTGCCAGCCGGCGCCAATACTTAGCGCGCCAAAGGAGCGATCCAGATCAAGACTCAGCGTGCGTCGGGCACGACGGTCCAGGGTCTTGCCAGTTTCCCGGTCGCGCGGGTCGATCAGGCTGAGCCCCAGTGCGGCCTGCCAGCCCAGTAGCTCCTGTTGCAGGGATGCTTCGAAGCCATTGATGCGTGCTTTATCGATGTTCTGCGCGGGCCAGCCAGCAATGGCATTGCGCAAGTCTGTGCGGTAGAGCGAGGTTTCCAGGCGGGTTGTCGCGGCCAGCTGGCTGCGCCATTGCAGCTCATAGGACTTGGAGCTTTCCGGTTGCAGGGTGGGGTTACCACCGCCGGGCCAGTACAGGTCGTTGAAGGTTGGTGCGCGGAAACCTTCCGCGTAGGACAGGATCAGGTCGTTATCGGCATTCAGCGCGTAAGTTACTGCACCGCTGAAGGTGTTGCTGCTGCCGAATTGCGCGTTCTTGTCATGGCGCAGGCCCAGCTCGCTGGAGAAACGCTCGCCGCGGTAGTTGTGCTGCAGAATCAGTCCATGATTCCAGCGGCTGTCTTCCGTGTAGTTGATGTTGCTGTGCAGTGTCTCCTCGTAGCCGTCGGCACCCACGATCAAGCTATGACCATTGCCCAACTCCAGGGTGTTCAACCATGCGGCGCTGTCTCGGTAGGTATTGAAGGGGCTGCTGCCTTTGACATCATCGTAGCGTACGGTCGAACGATTTTCGCTGTGGCCCAGTTCAAGACGGCTTTTCCAGAGGGCGTTGATCTGTGCGGAGAGAAAGCCAGAGTAGCTACTGACCTGATAGTCAAAATAAGGGTACTGCCCGCCCCAGTCCATGTCGTACTCGCTTTCGCCGCGCTGGTCGAGCACGCTGAAGCCGGCTTCCAGTTGCTCGCTGAAACGGTGGTTCAGGTTGGCGCTGAAGGCATTGTTGCGATAGGCATCCCGATCGTTATCCGGTGCGCTGTTGGCGTAGGAACGGTTGATGCCACGGGTGTCATCGGCGCTGGCCTGTAGGCTGAAGCGTGTGTGCTGGTCGCCGCCGGACAGGCCCAGGCTGCGCTCCCAGGTGTTGTGGGTTCCGTAGCCGATGCGCAGGCGCGGTGTGAGCGGCTGGTCTGTGCCGCGACGAGTGATGATATGTACCACGCCGCCAATCGCGTCGGAGCCGTAAACTGCCGAGCGCGAGCCGCGTAGCACCTCAACGCGTTCGATTTGTTCAATGCTCAGGTATTCAAGTGGCGAACCACCGGCTGATGCTGAACTGATCCGCTGGCCATCAACCAATACCAGGCTTTGTGCTGATTTTGTACCGCGCATGAAGAGGCTTACGGTGCTGCCTGGGCCGCCGCTGCGGGCGATCTGTACGCCGGGAACGCGCTGCAGTAAGTCAGCAACGCTGGAGGGCTGCAGGCGCTCTATATCCTGGCGGTTGAACACGGTGTTCGCTGCGCTGCTTGCATTGCGTGGTTGCGCCTCGCGGTTGGCGCTGATCAGTGTTTCAGTAAGCTTCAGGGTCTCTGTTGTGGATGCGGCATGGGCGCAGGAGAGACTGGGCGCCAGGGCTACAGCCAGGGCAATACGGGACAATTTCATGGAAAAGCCTCAAAAGCGTGAATGAACTTCTGAGGAGGGCAGACAAGGGCCGCCAGGGAAACTGCGGACGGCACTTGACGGTGCCGCCCTCCGCAACACCTGTCGAATCCGTCCAGGCCGGTCTCCGGGCTTGCGAGAACACCTGGCTCGCCTTCCCATGCTGAAGCACAGTGGCGGTTGAGCCGGGTTGTCGCCTGGCGGCGACCATCGCTTACCGTTGCGGGGGCAGCGCCGGAATTGCTCGAAGAGCGCACCGGCTTCCCGTTTCATGCGGCCGCAAAGCCGCACACCTGGGTGGAATAAAACCGCGGCACCTTAGCGAGAGGCGCCGCTGAAAGCAAGGATTAAGCCGTGCGGCTATCGGCCAGGCGGCGTTCGATGGCCTGCTGGATGCCTGCCGCGTCGAGCCCGCATTCAGCGAGCATTTCTTCCGGGCGGGCGTGCTCCACGTAGTAGTCCGGCAGGCCGAGCTGCAGCAGGGGGACGGCCAGGCCGTGGGCCGCCAGGCACTCGCCGACCGCACTGCCGGCGCCGCCCATGATGGTGTTTTCCTCGATGCTCACCAGCAGGCTGTGGCTGGCGGCCATCTCCAGCAGCAGCGCCTCGTCGAGCGGTTTGACGAAGCGCATGTCGACCACGCTGGCGTCCAGCGCCTCGGCCACCTGCAGGGCGGCGGCCAGTTGCACGCCAAACACCAGCAGGGCAACTCGTTGCCCCTGGCGGCGCAGCACGCCCTTGCCGATGGGCAGGGGCTGCAGCGAGCTGTCGATGGGCGCATTGGGACCACTGCCGCGCGGATAGCGCACCGCCGCCGGGCCTTTGTGCAGGTAGCCGGTGGTGAGCATCTGGCGCAGTTCATTCTCGTCGCTGGGGGTCATCACCAGCATGCCGGGAATGCAGCGCAGGTAGGAAATGTCGAAGCTGCCAGCATGCGTCGGGCCGTCCTCGCCAACCAGGCCGGCGCGGTCGATGGCGAACAGTACGTCGAGGTCCTGTACCGCGACATCATGGATCAGCTGGTCGTAGGCGCGCTGCAGGAAGGTCGAGTAGATCGCCACCACCGGCTTCATGCCTTCACAGGCCAGGCCGGCGGCCAGGGTCACGGCATGCTGCTCGGCGATCGCCACGTCGAAATAGCGAGTCGGATAGCGCTCGGCAAAGGCCACCAGGTCGGAGCCTTCCTTCATCGCCGGGGTGATGCCGACCAGGCGTGCATCCTGCTCGGCCATGTCGCACAGCCAGCGACCGAAGACGTTGGAGTACTTGGGCCCGCTGGGTTTCTTCGGCGCCGGGTTGTCGCTGGGCGGTTCCAGCTTGGTAATCGCGTGGTAGCCGATCGGGTCCAGTTCGGCCGGGGCGAAACCCTTGCCTTTCTTGGTGACCACATGCAGGAACTGCGGGCCTTCCAGGTCGCGCATGTTGCGCAGGGTGGCCAGCAGCGTGGGCAGGTCGTGACCGTCGATCGGGCCGATGTAGTTCCAGCCCAGCTCCTCGAACAGCGTGCCGGGCACCAGCATGCCCTTGGCGTGTTCTTCGGTCTTGCGGGCGATTTCCCAGGCGCCGGGCAGGCGCGAGAGGACCTTCTTGCTGCCCTCGCGCATGCTTGCGTAGGTGCGGCTGGAGAGAATCTTCGCCAGGTAGTTGGACAGGCCGCCGACGTTGTTGGAAATCGACATGTCGTTGTCGTTGAGCACCACCAGCATGTCGGCCTTGGTATCGGAGGCGTGATTGAGGGCCTCGAAGGCCATGCCGGCGGTCATGGCACCGTCACCGATCACCGCCACGCTCTTGCGTTTTTCGCCCTTCAGGCGGGCCGCCAGGGCCATGCCGAGTGCCGCACTGATGCTGGTGCTGGAGTGGCCGACGCCGAAGGTGTCGTACTCGCTCTCGCTGCGCCGTGGGAAGGCAGCCAGGCCGTCCTTCTGGCGCAGGCTGGTCATGCGCTCGCGGCGGCCGGTGAGAATCTTGTGCGGGTAGGCCTGGTGGCCGACATCCCAGACCAGGCGGTCCCAGGGCGTGTCGAAGACGTAGTGCAGGGCGATGGTCAGCTCGATCACCCCCAGGCCGGCGCCAAAGTGCCCGCCACTCTGCCCCACGCTGTAGAGCAGGAACTGACGCAGTTCGTTGGCCAGCGTGACCAGCTCGGCTTCGCCCAGGCGGCGCAGCTCTCCCGGCGTGGCCGCGCGGTCGAGCAACGGCGTGACGGGGCGCTCGCGGGGGATCTCGTGGAACGTCTTCGGCATTGAAGTGGTCGCGTGGCGGAAAAAGAGCGGCAGTTTACCTGATGCGCCCCGCGCAGCCCAAGATGCAGAGGAGATACCCCTGCACGGTTCATGGTCGCCAGCGGTACAGCAGCAAGGCGTTGCTCACCACGCTGAGGCTGGAAAGCGCCATGGCGGCGCCGGCCAGCATCGGGTTGAGCAGGCCGGCGGCGGCCAGGGGCAGGGCCAGCAGGTTGTAGGCAAAGGCCCAGAACAGGTTCTGGCGGATCTTGCCGTAGGTGCGCCGGCTGATCGCCAGCGCCGCGCTGACCAGGCGCGGATCGCCACGCATCAGGGTGATCCCGGCGGCCTGCATGGCCACATCGGTGCCGCTGCCCATGGCAATACCGACATCCGCCGCGGCCAGCGCCGGGGCATCGTTGATACCGTCACCGACCATGCCGACCACCCGGCCTTCGTCCTGCAACTGGCGAATGCGCGCCGCCTTGTCGGCCGGCAACACTTGCGCCTGCAGCTGATCAATGCCCAGCGCCTGGGCCACCCTGCCGGCGCTGCCGGGGTTGTCGCCACTCAGCAGGTGGCAGCGCAGGCCGGCCTGGTGCAGTGCGGTAATGGCTGCGGCGGCACCGTCCTTGATTGGGTCGGCAAAGGCCAGCAGGGCGACGGCGCGCGGTGTCGGCCGGTACTCGGCCAACCAGGCCAGGCTGTGCCCGGCGGCCTCCCATTGGGCGGCCTGGGCCGCCAGGGGCTGGCTGTCGATGGCCATCTCCTGCAGCAGGCGGGCATTGCCCAGCAGCCACTCGCGGCCCTCCAGGCTGCCGCGCACACCGCGTCCTGGCAGTACCTGGCTGTCGCTGGCCGCCGGGGTGGGCAGGCGTTGGCTGCGACAGGCGCGCAGTACCGCACGGGCCAGCGGGTGCTCGCTGCCGCGCTGCAGGCTGCCGGCCAGGCTCAGCCAGTGTGTGTCGTGCGCGGCGGCGTCCGGCGAGGGGGCACTGCACAGGGCCACCAGTTGCGGCTGGCCCTCAGTCAGGGTGCCGGTTTTGTCGAAAACCAGGTCAGTCACCTTGTGGGCCACTTCCAGGGCGCTGGCGTCCTTGATCAGGATGCCGTGCCGGGCTGCGACCCCGGTGCCGGCCATGATCGCCGTGGGCGTGGCCAGGCCCAGTGCGCAGGGGCAGGCGATGACCAGTACGCTGACGGCGTTGAGCAGGGCCTGTTCCAGGCCGGCGCCGGCCAGCAACCAGCCGCCGAGGGTGAGCAGGGCAATCAGCAGGACGACGGGGACAAACCAGGCGCTGATGCGGTCGACCAGTTTCTGGATTGGTGCCTTGGCCGCCTGGGCGTCCTCGACCAGGCGGATGATGCGCGCCAGCACGCTTTCCGCGCCAAGGGCGGTGACGCTGACCAGCAGGCTGCCTTCGCCATTCAGGCTGCCGCCGGTGACCGTGCTGCCGGGCGCCTTGGCCTGCGGCAGGCTCTCCCCGCTGATCAGTGATTCGTCGGCCTGGCTGTGGCCCTCCAGGACCAGGCCGTCGCAGGGAAAGCGCTCGCCGGGCAGCACGCGCAGGCGGTCGGCGCGGCGCAGTTCGCTGAGTGCCACCCAGCTTTCCTGGTCACCCGTGACCCGCCGTGCTTGCTGCGGACGCAGCGCCTGCAGCGCGGCGATGGCGGCACCGGTCTGGCGTTTGGCACGGCTTTCCAGATGCTTGCCGAGCAGCACCAGGGCGATGACCACGGCGGCCGACTCGAAATACAGGTGGGGCATGGCTCCGGGCACGGCCTGCCACCACAGGTACAGGCTCAGGCCGAAGGCGGCACTGGTGCCGATCGCCACCAGCAGGTCCATGTTGCCGCTACCGGCACGCAGCGCCCGCCAGCCGGCGCGGTAGAAGCGTGCGCCGAGGATGAACTGCACCGGCGCGGCCAGGGCGAACTGTATCCAGGGCGGCAGCATCCAGTGCACACCGAACCATTCGGCGAACATCGGCAGCATCAGTGGGATGGCCAGCAGCAGGGCCAGCAGGGGTTGCCAGTCACGGCGGACCAGCGTGGGCGGGCTGTCCGGTGTAGCCAGGCGGGCGCCGAACCCGGCCTGTTCGACAGCGTGCAGCAGCGTCTGCACATCGCTGCCGGCAAGCAGCTGAAGTTGCGCGGTTTCGCTGGCCAGGTTGACGCTGACCTGGCAGACCCCGTCGACGGCGAGCAGCGCCCGCTCGATGCGCGCGGCGCAGCTGGCGCAGGTCATGCCTTGCAGGTGCAGGCTCAGGCTGTGCACGGGCACCTGGTAGCCGGCCTCCTCGATGCACTGGCGCAGGCTGGTCAACTGGCCGGGCGGGGCCTGCAGACGCACGCGTTCGCTGGCCAGGTTGACCTGCACGGCGCTGACGCCGGGCAGGGCGCCGAGGGCTTTCTCGATGCGCGCCGCGCAACTGGCGCAGCTCATGCCGCGTAGCGGCAGGTCGTAGGCAATGGTTCGGTGCATGGCTGGTTCTCCGTGAGGCTGCTGGCAAGCCTGCGCCTTGCCACTGTGGCAAGGTCAAGGGACAATCCTTGGCAATATGTTGTCTGTCCGGTCAGCTGGCGGCCAGTAGGTTGGCGGTTGCTGGCCCCGGCAGTGTCCTTCCTCAGTCGTTCAGTGTGCCAGGCAGGCCATGCGCTGTTGCCTGTGTCACGAGTGCCCGCATGACCTTGCGTATCCTGCTGATCCTTGGCGCGCTGAGCGCCTTCGGGCCATTGGCCATCGATTTCTACCTGCCCAGTTTCCCGACGCTGGCCCGGCAGTTCGCCACGGATGTCGAACATGTGCAACTGAGCCTGGCGGCCTATTTTGCCGGGCTGGCCATTGGCCAACTGCTTTATGGGCCGCTGGCCGATCGCTTTGGCCGACGCCGCCCGTTGCTGGTGGGGGTCAGCCTGTTTGCCCTGGCCTCGCTGGCCTGCGCCTGGGCGGAGAGCCTGGAGATGCTGGTCCTGGCGCGCTTCGTTCAGGCGCTGGGCGGCTGTGCCGGCATGGTCATCTCTCGGGCCGTGGTGCGTGACCTGTGCGATCCGCTGGCGTCGGCCAAGGTGTTTTCCCAGCTGATCCTGGTCATGGGGGTAGCCCCCATCCTGGCGCCGCTGGCGGGTGGTTGGCTGCTGGCCTGGTCCGGCTGGCCGGCGATCTTCTATTGCCTGCTGCTGTTTGCCGTGCTCTGCGCGCTGGCGATTGCCCTGTGGCTGCCGGAAAGCCGTCCGGCGCATGCGCCGCCGGCGCCGCTCAGCGGTGCCCTGGGGCAGTATCGGCGGCTGTTTGGCGAACGCCAGTTCCTTGCCTATGCGCTGTGCGGGGGGCTGGCCATGGCCGGGATGTTTGCCTACATCGCCGGCTCGCCCTTCCTGTTCATCGAGCTGTATGGCGTATCGCCGCAGCACTATGGCTGGCTGTTCGGCTGCAACGCGGCGGGCTTCATTGGCATGGCCCAAGTCAACGCGCGGCTGATCAATCGCCGCGGGCCGGCCTTCTGGATGCGTCGCGTAGTGCTGTTCTACCTACTGTGCAGCCTGTCGCTGGTGCTGCTGGCGCTGGCCCGGCCGGCGCACCTGTGGCCGTTCCTGCCGCTGCTGTTTGCGGCCATTGCCAGTCTCGGTTGCGTAATTCCCAATGCGACCGCCTGCGCCATGGCGGGGCAGGGCGCGCATGCCGGGAGTGCCTCGGCGCTGCTCGGTTCGCTGCAGTTCAGCGTGGCGGCGCTGGCCGCCGGTCTGGTGGCGGCCTGGAACGATGGCAGCGCCCTGCCACTGGCCGTGGTGATCAGCCTGTGCGCCCTGCTGGCCTGCCTGTGTGCCTGGCTGACTGCGCGCACGGCATAGCAGGCCGTGGCGCCCTTCCAGGGCGTCGTTGCACAGAGCGCTGGCCGATCGAACGGGTTGTTCTCAGGGCATGCTGGCCGGCAGGCCGTGCTCGTGCCACCAGTCGGGCAGGCAGTCGGCCGGCAGCGGGCGACTGAACAGGTAGCCCTGGCTGTACTGGCAGTCGAGCTGGCGCAGCACTTCCAGTTGCTGGGGCTGCTCGACGCCTTCGGCAAGTACGTTGAGGTCCAGGCTGTGCGCCAGGGTGATGATGGCGCGAACGATCTGCAGATTGCCGTGATCCTCGGGGATGCCTTGCATGAAACTCTGGTCGATCTTCAGTTTGTTGATCGGGAAGCGCCGCAGGTAGGCCAGTGACGAGTAGCCGGTGCCGAAGTCATCCACGGCCAGCTGCAGGCCAAGGTCGCGCAGCGCCTGCAGGGTGCGCTGCGCCTGCTCGACATTATCCATCAGCGCTCCCTCGGTGATCTCCAGCTCCAGGCAGCGTGCCGGCAGGCCGCTCTGGCGCAGGGCGCGCTGCACCTGCTCAAGCAGGTTGCGCTGGCGGAACTGGCGGGGTGACAGATTGACCGCCAGGGTTTGCAGGTTCAGCCCCTGTTGGCGCCATTGCTGGGCCTGCCGGCAAGCCTCCTGCAGCGCCCAGGCGCCGAGAGGCTCGATCAGGCCGCAGTCCTCGGCCAGGGGAATGAATTGTCCCGGGGGCACCAGGCCTTCGCTGCTTTGCCAGCGCAGCAGTGCCTCGACACCCATGCCCCGGCCGCTTTGCGTATCCAGCAGTGGCTGGTAGTGCAGGATGAATTCGCCATGCTTGAGCGCGCGGCGCAGGCGTGATTCGAGGATCAGGCGCTGCTGGGCCGCATCGGTCAGCGCCTGGGTGTAGAAGCAGAACGTATTGCGTCCGGACTGCTTGGCCTGGTACATGGCCGCATCGGCATTGCGGATCAGTTCGTCGGCGTCGAAGCTGTCCTCCGGGCACAGGCTGATACCAATGCTGCTGGTCAGGTAGACCTCGCGTGCACCACTGAGCTGGAAGGGCGCTTCAATCAGGCGCAACAACAGGCGTGCCACCTGGGCGGCCTCATCGGGTTTCTGTAGGTTTTCCAGGATGACCAGGAATTCGTCGCCGCCCAGTCGGGCCAGGGTGTCCTCCTGGCGCAGGCGTTGACGCAGACGTTGGGCCAGCGCGCCGAGCAGTTCGTCACCGGCCGGGTGGCCAAGGCTGTCGTTGATGTTCTTGAAGTGATCGAGGTCGAAGAACAGCACGGCAACCCGTGCGTCGTTGCGTTGAGCATGCAGCAGCGCATGCTTGAGACGTTCATGGGCCAGCAGGCGGTTGGGCAGCTCGGTCAGCGGATCGAAGTGTGCCATGTGGGTCAGCCGTTCCTGGCTGTCCTTGAGTGCGCTGATGTCGCTGAAGATCAGTACATACTGGCGTTCCTGAGCTGTGCCGCCGCGAATCAGACTGGCGTTGAGCAGCACCGGCAGCAGGCGCCCGTCGGGGTGGCGGCTGAACAGTTCGCCCTGCCACTGGCCGTGGTCGCGCAGGGTGCGCCACAACTGGCGGTAGCGTTGGCGCTGTTCGGCATTGTGCAGGGCCAGCGGCAGGTGACGGCCGAGCGCGGTTTCCGGCGCCAGGCCGGTCAGCTCACTGAACGCCGGGTTGCTGGTGATGATGCGGCGCTGCTGGTCGACGATGAGGATGGCCTCGCGGCTGCTGTCGAAGACCGTGGCCGCCTGGCGCAGCGCGGCTTCGTGCTGCTTGCGCATGCTGATGTCTTCAAGCACCGAGATGAAGTAGTGCGGTTGGCCGTTGGCATGGCGTACCAGTACTACGCTGAGATGCGCCCAGACCAGTCGTCCACTGGCATGCCAGTAACGCTTTTCCAGGCTGTAGCTGTTCCGTTCGCCCTGCAGCAGCCGCTGCACTTCATGCAGGTCGCGTGGCAGGTCATCGGTGTGGCTGAGCTCCTGGAAGGTGCGCTGCAGCAATTGCTCTTCGGCATAGCCGAACATCTCGCAGAGGTGGCGGTTGACGCGCAACCACTGGCCATCCAGGGCAACATGGGCAATGCCGATGGCGGCGTGCTCGAAGGTTGCCCGGAAACGCTGTTCGCTTTCCTGGCGCTGTTGCTGGAGCATCTGCTGCTGCACTGCCAGGGCGGCCAGGCGGCTGAATTCGGTCACCAGGTCGAGGTCTTCCTGGCTGGGCTGGCGACGTTGCTGGTAGTAGATGCCGAAAACCCCGAGCACCTGCTGGAATTCGTCCTTGAACGGCAGTGACCAGGCGGCCGCGATGCCAGCCTGAGTGCAGAGCTGGCGGAGTGCGGCATCGTTGTGCGCGCCCTGCAGATCGTCGAGAACCACCAGCTCGCCGCTGCGTACGGCCTGGGCACAACTGATCAGGCTGTCCGGTACGGCGAGCTGACGCAGGAAGCGCTGCCATTCGTCAGGCAGGCTGGGGGCGGCCAGCAGGTGCAGCTGCTGGCCCTCGCCATCGAGCAGCAGAATGCTGACGCGCATTTGCGGGTTGACCCGTTCCAGGCTGTAGGCAATCCCGGTAAGGATATCGGCCAGTGGCTGGTTGCCATTGAGCGCATCCAGCACGGCATTGCGCGCCTGTTGCAGGGCCTGGATCTGTCGGCGGCTATGGATGTCGGTCAGGCTGCCGCGCATGCCCTGAGCGCTGCGCTTGAGCTGTACTTCAACCCAGCGCAGGCTGCCATCGCTGCAGCGCAGGCGGTATTCGCCCGTCCAGCTGGCTCGTTTGCCGGCGCTGAGCTGGCGGCGTATTTCGCACAGGGTGCGACTGTCTTCGTCGTGCAGGAAGTCTTCGAGCGGCTGGTGCAGGCTCTGTTCCGCGCTGTGGCCGCTGAGCGCCCACCAGGCCTGGCTGAGAAAGCTCAGGCGGCCCTGGTCGTCGAGCAGGAAAATGGCTTCGCTGAGCTGTTCGATCAGTTCCCGATAGCGTGCCTCGCTGTCCTTGAGCGCGGCCTGTGCGCTGCGTTGATCGCTGAGGTCGATATCGATGCAGTACAGCTCCGGCTGGTTGTGCAGATTGACCAGCATCTGGTGGCTGGAATACACGTTTACCGGGCTGCCATCGCGTCGCTGCAGGGTAATCTCGCCTGCCGCAATCGGTTCGCCGCCGCTCATCCAGCGCTGAATATCAGCGACGACTTTGCTGCGCATTGGCGTGGGCACGATCAACTGTTCCAGATGGCGGCCCATCGCTTCGCTGGCGCTATAGCCGTATAGCTCGCTGCTGGCCTGGTTCCAGTAGATCACCCGGCGTTCGCGGTCATAGCCCTGCACGGCGATGCGTGGAGTCTGCTCGAACAGTTGGCGAAAGCGTCGTTCGCTTTCCCGCAGTGCCTGCTCGTCGCGCTTTTGTGCCGTGATATTGCGTACGCTGCCTTCTGCGCAGAACGGCCCCAGTGCCTGGCCGCGCAGCTGCAGCCAGGTCAGCTCGCCGTTGTCCCTGGGTTGCAGGCGAACGCTGCAGTTGAGGGCCTTGCCCTCGCCCAGTAGCGCTTGCAGGGCGTTCTGCAACAGCACCCGGTCCGCCGGATGCAGGCACTGCAGGAGCTGCTCCTGGGTCAGGCGCTGGCGTTGGCTGGGCAGTTGCAGCAGTTCGATGGCTTGCTCACCCAGCCAGAACTGGCTATCACGGAACTGCCAGTCGCCAAGATCGGCTTCGCGCTGGGTGTTGCGCCGGCTGGCCCGTTCGCGCAGCAGGTTGTCGAGCAGTTGTTCGCGGTGGCGCTGCTGGTAGCGGGCCAGGCCGAATACCAGCAGGCTACTGAGGGTGATGAACAGCAGGCCCTTCCAGGTTTGCAGGCGCTGCCACTGGGCTGCATCCAGGCCCAGCGAGGCCAGCAGTTGGTCGCTGAAAAGAATCCACAGAGTGCTGAAGGCCAGGTAGCTTCCGGCCAGCAGCAGGGGGCTGGTCGCTGCAGGTTTCATCCTGATCCCTATGCGCGAGGCCATGGGCGTTGGCCTGAATGCCGAGTTTAGATGCTCCCTGCAGGCTTTGCCTGTCAGTGGCGTACGAAGCGTGCGTCCAGGCTGTTTTGCGCCAATTGCCGGGCCTGTGCCTGGCTCATGCCCAGGCTGTCGTGCAGGGCCTGGAAGTTTTCGTTGAGATAGCCGCCGAAGTAGGCCGGATCATCCGAGTTGACCGTGACCTTCAGGCCGCATTCGAGCATGCTCAGGATAGTGTGCTGGCGCATGTCATCGAAGACGCGCAGCTTGACGTTGGAGAGCGGGCAGACGGTCAGCGGGATCTGCTCGTCGACCAGGCGCTGGACCAGGCGTGGGTCTTCCATGGCGCGCACGCCATGGTCGATGCGTTCTACCTTGAGCAGATCGAGAGCTTCCCAGATATAGGCGGGTGGTCCTTCCTCGCCGGCATGTGCCACGGCATGCAGACCTTCGCTACGCGCCTTGGCAAATACTCGCTGGAACTTGCAGGGCGGATGGCCAAGCTCGGAGCTGTCCAGGCCCACGCCGATGAAGCTGTCACGCCAGGGCATGGCTTCGGCAAGGGTGGCAAAGGCCTGCTCTTCGCTGAGATGGCGCAGGAAGCTGAGGATCAGCCCCGAGCTGATGCCCAGCTGACGGCGGCCGTCGGCCAATGCCTGGCTAATCCCGGCGATCACTCGTTGCAAGGGAATGCCACGCTCGGTGTGCGTCTGCGGATCGAAGAAGGGCTCGCAGTGCACCACGCCCTGGGCCTGGCACTTACACAGGTAGGCCCAGGTCAGGTCGTAGAAGTCCTGTTCCTCGCGCAGGACGTTGGCGCCCTGGTAGTAGAGGTCGAGGAACTCCTGCAGATTGTGGAAGGCATAGGCCTGGCGCAGGCTGTCAATGTCCGCCCAGGGCAGGCTGATGCGGTTGCGTTCGGCAAGCTGGAAAAGCAGTTCGGGTTCCAGTGCGCCTTCCAGGTGCAGATGCAGTTCGGCCTTGGCCAGGGCATTGAGCCAGTTGTCCATGAGGGTCTCGTCAGGCAGGTGGATCGTGGCATTGTAGGCGTTCAGTCGCCATAGGACAGCCTGCCCATGTTACGTATCTATCTAGCCGGACCGCAGGTATTTCGCCCGGATGCCGTGCGCTACGGCCAGCAGCTCAAGGAAGCCTGCCTGGCCAGCGGTTTTGTCGGCCTGTTTCCGCTGGATAACGCCCTGCCGGATGGGCTGTCTCCGCCACAGCAGGCGCAGTGGATTTACCAGGCCAACCTCGCTCTGTTGCGCCAGGCTGATCTGGTGCTGGCTTGCCTGGAGCCGTTTCGTGGCAGCGAGCCGGACAGTGGCAGCTGTTTCGAGCTGGGTTACGCCGCGGCGCTGGGCAAACCGCTGTTTGGCTATCTGGCTGACCAGGCCAGTTACCGTCAGCGCCTGCTGCGTTTACAGCCACAGTTGGCGGTACCGGGTGGCTTGCCGCAGGTGGATGCCGAAGGCTGGCAGCTGGAAGATTTCCACTTGCCGCTGAACCTGATGCTGAGCGTTCCGGTGCGCCTGGTGGGGACGGATGTGGAGCAGGCGCTGGCCTGGTTGGCGCGGCAACGCGAGGCGGGCGCGTGGGCTGTGCCGAAAAACTGAGCAGTTGCCTGCAGGCCGCGCCGGACGCTGTGTGCGGGGAGTCTTCCAAGGCTTCTGCACAGAGTTATGCACAGGTGGCGTGGATAACTGGGTTGCTTGGCAAGTTAGCCGTGAATGTTCAGGCAAACGTTCGTTTTGTTTTTGTAATGCAATGAAATTAAAGGGAATTTTACATATTTTAAGCATGCTTTGGTGGCGTTAGTGAAAAGTTGAGCAATGTTCCAGAGGGCCCGCGCAGCCTGTGATGGAGCAGGCTTTCCCGAGGTTATCCACAGGGCTTTGCACAGAAACCCTTCATAACTCACGCAGCGTGCTTTGTCCGCGGCTCAGGCTGTTTAGCAGCTGCTGTAATGCGTTGCGCTGTTCGGCGGGGAGTTGCAGGAGGAGTCTGACGCCCTCGGCCTGGTAATCCTGCTGCAGCACCTGTACCTGCAGGGACGGCAAACGTCCCAGCAGGTGCGCATGCACGGCATGTTCCAACTGGCAGGTCAATTGCAACAGGTGCTGCAGCGGCTGGCGCTGGCCTGCTTGCAGGCATTGGCTGGCGCAGCCCCCGTAGGCACGAATAAGCCCGCCCATGCCCAGGGGGATGCCGCCATACCAGCGGCTGACCAGAACGACCAGTTGGTCGCCGGCAAAGTGCTCAATGGCGGCGAGTATCGGCCGGCCCGCACTGCCGGCCGGTTCGCCATCGTCGCTGCTGCGATATTGCGCAGCGATTTTCCAGGCCCAGCTGTTGTGCGAGGCATCCGCTGCGCGGTGGCTGGCGATGAAGGCCCGCGCCGCTGCCTCGTCGGCTACCGGAGCGGCCTGGGCGAGAAAGCGGCTCTTGCGGATCTCCAGCTGGAAGCGGCTGGGCGCCGCCAGGCTGTAGCGCATCAGACGGGCAGGGCGATGCCGCAGCCTTTGAGGATGATATGGATCAGGTTGTCGGTGGCGAGGGCAAAGTCTTCGCGGGTTTGGCGCTTGCGACCGGTCAGCCGGCAGATCTGGCTGGAGAAGTCGGCATAGTGCTGGGTGCTGCCCCATAGCAGGAAGATCAGATGCACCGGGTCGATGGGGTCCATCTTGCCCTGGTCGATCCAGGCCTGGAACACCGCAGCACGCCCGCGAAACCAGGCCTGGTAATCCTGATTGAAGTGCTCGGACAGGCATTCGCCGCCACTGATGACTTCCATGGCGAAGATCTTCGAGGCTTGCGGCTCGCGGCGGGAGAACTCCATCTTGGCGCGAATGTAGGCGGCCAGGGCCGGTCCGGGTTCGTCGTCGGCGCTGAGATGGCTGAAGGCGCTGTCCCAGAGATCGAGGATGTTGCGCATGACGGCGACATAAAGCCCCAGCTTGTTACCGAAGTAGTAGTGCAGGTTGGCTTTGGGCAGCCCCACGCGTTGCGCGATGGTGCTCATGCTGGTGCCCTTGAAACCGTGGCGGGCGAACTCTTCGGCGGCGGCGGCAAGGATGGCGTGCTGGTTTTTCTGACGAATACGTCCGGCGGGTTTATTGTCGGTTGGCGCGGATACGGCGACTGTCATGATGCATTCCGGGGTGAGCAGGGTTGTGGCGAGTGTGTTGATACCCTACGCAGGGCCGATGCACAAGCACGAAACAACTGTTCACTGATGTTTTTCTGACGTTTTTTGCCTGACGGGCCATTTTTATGCCCTTTGTGGCGTTTCGGTCAGCATTTCCTCCGCCAGTCGGCGCAGTTGCTGCAGATCCAGTGGCTTGCCGAGACACGCCAGGGCGCCCAATCGATGCGCCTGGTCAAACAGTGCCTGGTTGATGCTGGCAGTGACGACCAGAATGGCCATTCGCGCATGGCGTGGGTCCTGCTGCAGGGCTTCCAACAGCTGCATGCCGTTGCCATCCGGCAGGTCCAGGTCAAGCAACAACAGGCGTGGCTGGCGACTGTCGAGGAACAGGCGAGCGCTAGCCAGGGTGGTGGCGCTTTCTACCTCGGCCATGTCGCGCAACGCCTCCTGGAGTAGGCGCAGGCTGGCGGGGTGATCCTCGATGCACAGGGCGAGCGGTTTGTTGGTCTGTCCTACAGGTTCCTGTAGCGAGTCAGCGGCACAACCGGGCAGATCGATCCAGAAGCGACTACCGCAGCCCGGTTCGCTATGCAGGCCAATCTCGCCGTGCATCAGGCTGGCCAGCTCGCGGCATAGCACCAGGCCGATTCCGGTGCCCGGGATATTCGAGTTCTCCCGCCCCAGGCGCTGGAAGGGAATGAACAGTTGTGCCTGCTGCTCGGCACTGAGTCCCGGGCCGTGGTCTTCGACCCACAGGCGCACGGCATTTTGCCGTACTTCGTAACCGAGGCTGACCAGCCCCTGCGGGCTGTTGTACTTGATGGCATTGGACAGCAGATTGATCAGCACCTGGCGCAGGCGTCGCGGGTCGGCCAGCACGTAGAGTGGTGGTTGCGGCGCAGGCAGCAGCTTGAGTTGCTGGCCATACTGTTGCAGATCGAGTTGTATCAGTTCGGCGCAACTGCTCAGTAGCTCGCCCACGTCTACCGCGCGCAGCTGGAGTTGCTGGCGGCGGCTCTCCAGGCTGGTCAGGTCGAGAATGTCATCGACCACCGCGGTCAGGTGACGACTGGCTGAAACGATTTCCCTTGCGTACGCCGCTTCCGTCTGGCGGGCGCTGTGCTCCTCGGCTTCCAGGGCGATTAGCTGGGCGAAACCCTGGATGGCATTCAGCGGTGTGCGCAGTTCATGGCTCATGCTGGAGAGAAAGCGACGCTGCGCCTGGCTGGCCTGCAGGGCGCGCTCGCTGGCCTGGCGCAAGTCATCTTCGATCTGCTTGAGACGACTGATGTTCACATGCGTACCGGATACCCGCAGCGGCTGGCCCTGGGTATCGCGTTGCAGAACCTGGCCGCGACTGAGCAGCCAGACATACTGTCCCTGGGCGTTGCGGAAGCGGTATTCGGCATCGAACTGGCTGCTGCCGTCCTTGAGGAACTGGCGGCGCAAGTGATCGATTCGTGGCAGGTCATCCGGGTGGATATGGCGATCATAGTCGCGCAGAGCCAAGCACGTGCTGGCCAGGCCGTAGCGCAGCCGGAAGTTGTCACTCAGGCACATGCGCTGTTGTGCGAGGTCTAGGTCCCAGACGCTCTCCGTGGTGCTATCCAGCACCAGCTGCAAGTGTCGCTGAGCTTCCTGGCGCTGCGACTCGCTGGCTTGCAACTGCTGCGCCGCCTCGCTCAGGCTGCTGAGCATGTGGTTGATCTCGCGGATACTGCCGGGTGCAGGCGGTTGTTGTAGAGCCCCGCCACCCAGCGCCTGCAACTGGCTGGCCACTTGCTCGAGGGGCGCGGCCAGTTTTCGGCTGAGCTGGCGCGCGCGTAGCCACATGTAGAGAAAGAACAACAGGTAGAACAGCACGAGGCCGGCGATCATCACGAAGCCCAGTTGCTGGTAATGGCTGGCTAGTTGTTGGGTGGTGCTGAAAATGCTCGTCTCGTCGACCACCATCAACAGGTGCCAGCCGGTCTTGCTCACCTCGGCCCAGGCCACCAGCTTGCTCTCGCCGTTCAGCGTGACCTGTTGTACACCCCGGGTATTGCCTGGCTGTTGCGCAGTACCCATCTGCTGCAACAGAGGCTGTAGTTCGCGGTAGCGGGTCAGGCGGAACTGCTCGGGCTTGAGGATCTCCCGGCGCACGGCTTCGGCATAGGAATACTCGGTCAGTTCGCGCAGGGCAAAGTCGCGTTCACCGGCGTCCGGCAGGGCGAGGATTTCATGGCTGCTGCCGATCAGCAGCGCGTAGCCCTGCCAGGGGACCTGCAAACGGGCGATTTCGCCGAGCATCTGACCAACCGTGATATCCAGACCGGCGACGCCTTCCAGAAAATCGCCGCGATACACCGGGGCAATTACCGACATCATCCAGCCCTGGCCTGCCGGGTCGAGATAGGCGTCGGTCCATACCGCCTGGCGTTGCGGGTTGTGGTGCGCGTCGGCCAGATAATAAAAGTTGTATTCGGGAATCCGCATGTCGTGCGGATACTGTGCCAGCACGTCGAAATACGGATAAATGCGGTTGTAGCTGTCCCAGCTGTTGAAATAACCCGCCGCTACCTGAGCATTGGCGGCTTTGATCGACGCCAGCAACGGGTCGATCTGCGCCAGGCGCAGTGCTTTGGCGTGATCCTGGCGGGACAGAGGGGTGCTGTTGGCATAGAACGAGGCGGCTCCGCCGTTGTCGTGCCGGGTATGGAAGACCCCGGCATCACTCACCGCGTGGCGCGCGCGTTCCTCGCGCGTGGGTTGGTAGTGCGGATTATCCAGCGCGTGGCGTACCCCGTCGCGCAAGAGCAGCGCCTGGGCTTCCACGGCACTTAGGCGCGCGTCGATCACCGCGGCTTCACGGCCAATTGCCGTAGCCAGGTCAGACAAGGCGCTGTGCTGCAAATGCTCGATTTGTGCGTCACGCACGGCGGCATTGCTGAACAGGTAGGCGGCAATCAGTACCGATTCGACCAGAATCAGCGGAATCAGCGCGCTCTGAACGAACGCACGCCAGATCCACTGGCGAATGGGGCGCTGTTGCATGCGGGGTAAAGCCTCTTGTTCGGCGCGGGAAAGACCTGAAGTCCTGCAGAAGATAGCCTGCCCTGGCGGCGCCGGATAGCTCCGGGTGCTAACCGCCGGCACTGCCGGTCGACGCCAGGGAACCTTTGCCGTACACTGCGCTCCTAGTAACAAGCACCACAGTTTTGGGGCCGATTAGGATTCGACGCCGGTAACGAAACTTGAGGGGCATGCCGAGTAGGTGACAGTTCTCGTAAATCCGCTGCCACACCTTAATAGTTGCCAACGACGACAACTACGCTCTGGCCGCCTAAGGGCGCCAGCTGACCCTAGGGGATGCCTGTAAACCCGAAGATCTGGTCAGTCATATAGAACAGGATCGCCGCCAAGTACGCTGCAGACGTAACGGCTAAAACTCATGCAGCTCGCTCCAAGCACCCTGCCACTCGGGCGGCGCGGAGTTAACTCAGTAGAGATGGCTAAGCATGTAGAACCGATAGCGGAGAGCTGGCGGACGGGGGTTCAAATCCCCCCGGCTCCACCATCAACCACACAAGAGCTTGATTTCACAGGCTTTTGTGCTCAGTCTACCGGCCGTTCCAGGCCGGTGTGACACTGAGGTGTGACACTCATGTGGGGCATCGCTTCGGTGCCCACCATGAAACCCTCCCCCTCCTACCTCACACGCAACCGACACGGAACCTTCTACTTCCGCATCGTGATTCCACGACCATTGCGAGCCTTGCTCCATGGCCAGCGAGAAGTCAGACGCACCCTGAAAACAGACAGCGAAAGGCTGGCGCGTAAGCGTGCCCGGCAATACGTCGCACGCTACGAAGCCGTCTTTGACAAGGTAGTGAACATGGTTGAGCGTGATGAACTCGGCCTAACCGAGGCCGACTACAAAGAGCTAATGGAGCTTGTCCCAGACTTCTCCAGCCCCCAGGACGAAAGCAACCCGGCAGAGCCCATCCTTTCAGACAAGGAAATCGAGGCTCGCCAGCGCCGCCGAGAGGTCGAGCGCTTACTGACTGGCGCCTATGGCCGTCCTATTCCAACCGAACTTGAGCAGACGGCACAGCAACTGCTCGAACTGTCACACACCTACCAACCGACAGAGCTTCGGGCCATCCTGCCGAAGCTTCGAGACGAACTGGCGCTGGGTAGGCTCACGGGGACTAGTGCAGTATCAGCACTCCCAGCCATCCATCGAGTTGACCCGACGATGGCAAACTGGACGCTCTATCAAGTCTGGCAGCACCGGCTAGAGCTGACTGGTCGAAGCATGTGCCGGCAGAAATCAAACAGTTCTTCCGGCTGCTCTGGCTGGCCCGCCAACCTGGCGCAGTTGCCGTGACCATTCGCCTGGATCACCGCACAGCGACAAAGGCGCTCGATGCGAAGCGAGGCCCAGCTAACCACCTTGCGGGGATCATCCAGCGAACGCTAGCAAAACTGGGGATCAGCACTGACCTTGCCTTCAACTTGGAGTACACCCACTGCGCCAGCACCGAGAACCACCCGCTTCACCTACACGGGATTGTGCGCATCCCGGCTGACCGCATCGAGGAGGTTAGGCTGGCGCTCAGGTCGGCACTTGCCGAGGGATACCGGCAACGCTTCAACAACTTGGCCGTCCATATCGAGGCAATCAGCAATCCACGGTGGTGGGCCGGATACTGCACCAAGGAGCACGGAATATCCGCCGACATCCTCAAGAAGGCCCGGGGAAAGCGTACGGTTCCGGACTACGCCAGCGACTCGGCGAGAGATGGTGGTAAAACGCTCTACGAGAGCGTAGGAGAGCTTTTCAGCCATGAAAGCTAGTCACGTAGCACTTGCCATTTACATCGCGCTTAGCGGGCTCCCAGGAGCGAGCGCGGACGATCAGAGACCGTCCTTCTCGGGCGATAACTTGAGGATCGACGAAGACGGGCCGGAGCAAGACGAGCTGTACGACGAAGACGACCAGCTATACGACGAAGCGGACGACTATGAAGGTAAGCGCTCCATAAACCCCGTCCTAGTGGACGGGGTTTGTTTTCAGGAAGCAAAGGCAGAAGCCGGCGAGCAGTTCCACGGCAGCAGCGCTTCGTAGTCCTCGACGCTCTGTGCCGTTGGCAGGTGTTCGAGGATGTGGCGCAGCCAGGCGTAAGGCTCTTGGCCGTTGGCCTTGGCGGTTTCGATCAGGCTGTAGATCTGTGCGCTGGCCGTGGCGCCCTTGGGCGTGTCGCTGAACAACCAGTTCTTGCGACCGATGACGAACGGGCGGATGGCGTTTTCGGCGCGGTTGTTATCGATGGGCAGGTTTCCACCTTCGACGTAACGCACCAGCCGGCCCCAGTTGCTGGCCAGGTAGTTTACGGCCTTACCCAGAGCCGTCTGCCCAGCAACCTGCGGCTGGGTCTTGTCCAGCCAGGCCTTGAGTTGATCGAGCAGCGGTTGGCTGCGTTGCACTCGGGTGGCCTGCCGCTCGGCATCGCTGGCGTCCTTCAGTTCACGTTCGATGCTGTAGAGCTTATTGATCAGGTTCAGCGCCATGTCGGCACGGCCGGTCTTGCCCTTGGGCTGCACTTTCTGCGCCTCGACGAACTTGCGCCGCGCATGCGCCCAGCAGGCCAACCGCTCGATGCCCTCTTGCACGGCCACGGCGTTGTAGCCAGCGTAGTCGTCAGTCATCAGGTAGCCGTGATAACCATCGAGCAGGCGCAGCGGTACCTCCTGCGCGCGGCTGGTGGTGTAGTCGAAGAGGATCACCGGCTTATCTGGCGGCCCGCCGCTTTGCACCCACATCCAGGACTGCGCGGTGGGATCGCGTCCGGGTTCGTGCAGCACCTGCAGGCGGGTTTCGTCACAGTGCAGCACCGGGTAGTCCAGCAGTTTGTCGCGCATCAGGTTGAGCAGCGGCTGCAGCTGCTCGCCACTTTGGATCACCCAGCGCGCCAGGGTCTGGCGGGGAATGTCGATGCCGTGGCGACCGAGCATTTTCTCGAAACGGTACAGCGGGATGCCGTCGGCGTACTTGGTGGTCAGCAGCATCGCCAACACGCTGGGACTAGCCAGGCTCTTCTCGATCAGTTGGGCCGGTTTGTCGGCGGTGACCGGTGCGGTTTCGCAGGCCTTGCAGGCGTAAGTCTTGCGGATATGACGGATAACCCGCACCTGCATCGGGATGATCTCCAGTTGCTCGCTGGTCTCTTCTCCAATCACCTGCTTGCAGGCGCCGCAGGCGCAGGTCAGTTCGTGCTCGGGCAGTTCATGGACGACTTCGACGCGCGGCAGATTGGCCGGCAGCGGCTTGCGCTTGCCACGACGCTTGATCGGCGCAACGACTTCTTCGGCTTCAGCTTCGGCTGGCTCGGCAGTCGGCTCTTCGACCAGCTCTTCGGCCTCGTTGAACATGGCCAGCTGCGGTGAGTCGGCATCTTCAGGGCTGCGCTCGGACTTGGGTGAGAACAGCTTGTGCCGCAGCAGGGCGACCTGCTCCTGCAATTGCAGCACCAAGGCCTTGAGCAGGACGGGATCGTTAGGAAGGTTGTCGGCGCCAAATTTCATGGCGCTGGATTATACCGGCTCAGGCCACGAACCGCGGCGTCAGTACCTGGTGCGGACGATTGCGCCACAGGTCAATTCCGTCGAGCAGCCAGTTCAGTTCGTCAACCGTCAGCTCGATGGCCTCGTCGCCTGCATCGGGCTTGGTCTTGAAGCGCTCGGCTTCCAGTCGCTTGAGCCACAGGCAGAAACCGTTGCGCTCCCAGTAGAGAATCTTGACCTGGCTGCGCGTGCGATTGAGGAACACGAACAGCACCGGGTTGAACACTTCCACCTTGATGTCCAGCTCGACCAAGGCGGCCAGGCCGTTGATGGATTTGCGGAAGTCGACGGGCTTTGGGTAGAGGTAGACCTTCTGCACCTTGGCATCGGGACGCATCATGGGATGAACTCCAGTGAAAACGGGAGCTCAGCATCCAATGATCTGCGGCCTATGGGCAGGTGGGGTTTATGGAGCGCTTAC